>JAKAYH010000374.1 GCA_021826835.1 Thermoplasmata archaeon
TTTAAGGTTTCTTTTCCTTAATGCCACTGGAATTGCTGCAGCAAGCAGAAATAAGATTATGACAGATACGCCGGCTATATCTGATCCATATAGATCAGTGAAGGACTTTGTTGGTGTGGTTTTAACCGGTGGCGGTGTAGTGCTGGAACTGTGCCCTGTAACCGTTACTGTAAGAACTGCCGGGGAACTTGACGGATCGTCCCCTGATGCCTGGAAATTTAGTTTGTATGTGCCATTGGTTACAGAAGAAGAGACTGAAATAGTTGCAGTGCCGGTATAGGTAGGATCGCCATAACTATTGGAGAGGCTAACAGTGAATCCACTTACTGAACTGGTTGTAAGCGATGTTCCCCAGGAACTGCCTGAGGAGAGCTTCACAGTGTATGAATCTGAGCCAGAACTCCCGGCGTTGACAGAAATGCTGGAACTGCCAAGAGATATAGTTGATGTGCCTATGGAAAATGGTTTTGCGTCTACAGTTTTTGAAACATTAGAGTGGCTGTTGCCAAGATTTGCCATAGAAAAAAGCATTAAACCTACTATTATAAAAATAGTTATAGCAAGTAATCTTTCATATTTATTCATAATTATTATAACAGAATATTGTATTTAAACTTTGAATGCCGTATTTTTTTCGAGTAAATGTTTAAATAGAATGCGCCAACCTTAAAAACTACAGAACTCATAGAAGATTGTTTAGTGGCAGTTTTAATCATATGGCCCAAAAAGGGATATGAATACTTTCTGTTCGTAAAACTGCACCGGGAGTTTTATCGCAAAAGCCGGTTCACTGAAAAAAGATCTTGACGTGAATTCAAGATGCAGAATCTTCTCATTTTGAAATGTGATAGTATGAATCTGTGTGACGTTATAGATTGACGAAAATGAAGTTCCGGTTATATTGATATCATTTATCTGTGGTGTCGGAAGGCTTGCAGGCGTTGTTAAATTAAGTGTGTAAGTTCCAGGTATCAGCACAGGCTGGTAAAATATGAGTAATGAATTATCTTTTTCCCTGGAGACGACTGTACAGTTGAATGATGGGTTGGCTGGGCTGAAATATTCTGGAGTTCCCGTATAATTTTTTGACAGTAGTATGAATCCGTTCTGGTAAGCTTCAATCCCGTAGTCGCCTCTTGAATACAGAACATTCATCGCCTGGCACATGTCCATTCTATTGTGATTGCTAAAGCCTGTCTGATACCCTAAGGCATAATCCACGTTGCTGGTCATAGATAAGTTCTGGAGTGGGTAAGTCAACGTTGCATTAAACCCTTCACCTGCCTGAAACGCAGCAAGGCAGGATAATGCAGGGTCGTGCACATCAACATAAGGAAGGTTGTTCTGGTAGATTACATATGGATTATTGTCTGGAATCAGGTTGGTGATGTTGATGTAGCTGTCATAAACAGCTATGTTAGGATGGAGTATGTTCATATCGAAAGGGTCCGTTGAATAGATATTTGCCGGGCTGTATGGCTGGAACACTATTGCAAACAGTGCCACTGCCGTGATGACTGCAATCGGTTTCCTGTTTGATACGGCAAACCTTTTTATTTTTTTCAGATAAATAAATGAGCCAGTGGCTTTATTAGGCAAAGTCTCCCCTTTATCAAAATTGCGAAGGCCATCAATCAGCCCAAGGAAGATAAATGGGGCTACTGCGGCTATGTACTGGAAATGGTAAAATCCAGGATAATAGTACGCAGGATAGTTTGAAAAGAAAACAACCAACAGGTATGGAACAAGAAAGAGCATCCATTTGAATGATTTCAATGGCAGAAACAATAGAGGTGAGAACAGAAGGATCATAACCAATACTTTATTGTCTATGTGAGACGATAAATTGATGAATATATTCCCTGAAGAGATGTGGAAATAGCCTCCTGGATAAATGTTCTGGAAAATGCGATATGGTGAATTAAATAACAGAAAGAAGGAAATGAGAAGCATTGAAGAGAATATGGCAAAATTTATTGCCGAATATTTTGCAAGGATGCTTTTGCTTTCTTTTGTGCAATTGGCTTTTTTAAATACAATACTCAGAAGAATCAGGAGCATAAAAAAAGCAGGATAAACAAGGTATGGAAACCTAACAACACCAGACAAGAAAAAGAGAATGGACGAACTAACATACTTCCCGTTTAGATACTGGTAATACCCAGCAAGAAAGAGCAAGATAAAGAATGCCTGGAAATGGAAATTATAATAATTAACACCAGCCAGTGGAAAATAGAGTAAATATGATAAACCAATGATCATTGATACAAAGGGACTCAAGGACTTCTTTCTGGCGATTTTATAAAGAACTAAAGAAGGAAGCCCCAGAAATATTTCCTGAAAGACAAGCATGCCAGTAATCCCATCTATAAGAATCAAAGGGCTGAACAGGATTCTCAGGAGAGAAAAACCAAACATATACATAATATACTGGATATTAGGGTAATGAAGGATTGAATTCATGGTCAGCGAAATGATGCCTGAGTCAAACACAAACTGCCTGAAATTAAGCTCCTGAAGTATATCAATCAATGACCACAGGAAAATATAAACTATTACGGCACATACCAATAAAAAGTAGCATGTTTCTATGTTGTTAAAAAAAGTCCCCGCTTTCTTCAACTTTTCCAAAAAATTCCCCCTCAGTGTTCCTGCAGCACTATTCAATCGGCTTAACCTTATTGCTTTATCTCTTGGCATTATATAAGATTTAAGGCGCTTCTGGTTCATTTTTTCATTCTCCAATTTGAATCTGCTATGAACATGCTGGATACAGTATCGGTCCTGAAAAGCAATGAGCGAATTTTTTAATTGCTGGCACCATTGCTTTTCCAATGAATTGAAGTTGTTGTTGCGTGATTTAGTTTACAGGCATAACTTAGGTTGCCAATATTGTCTGATGGATTTTTCACGTTCAGGAAATATCAGAGGATAAGGAGGAAGCCGCCTATTCCAGAGAGTACAGGCCCGATAACAAAACCTCCACCCAGGAAAAGGATAATAATGCTCAGGAAAACTATAATAATTCCATTCTCCGCCTTTCCTCTTCCCCTATGCCTATGGCCTGCATTGTAAATAGCCAGAGCCATCAGTATCCATAAGATGGGTATCATTGATAAAGCAAGTGATCCACCTATGATGACAAGGCCAGCAGGATTGAAAAAGATCAAAGCCGCAACTCCGCCAATTCCTGCGACAAAAGTAGCCAGCAATACAAGAATCCCTGAAATTATGGATATTATTGCACCAACGGTGGTTAAAAAATATCTGAAATTAGCACGAGATGACATTTTATCTTCCAATGGTATGTTAGTCTCTATATATTAATATATCCAACTAAAATGAGAATAACCATAGACTATTTTCCAAAAGTGCTTCTGGAAATTGCAGGAGTGCAAATTCCATTTGTGCAGGATGATAAATAAAATGTAAAATCTGAATGCATCCTTTATAATAATGAATCTTGTACGAGATAGGGAATAATGTTCCATTTTCTTCC
>JAKAYH010000016.1 GCA_021826835.1 Thermoplasmata archaeon
AGCGGCGATGGAACAGGGTAAGTCCACGGTAGAACAGTCGCTGATGAAGGAAATAGACCAATTGAAGGGCATAATAGGTGAACTCACAATAGCAAACGAGACTTTAAAAAAAATTCAAGCTACGAGGGAGAGGTGGGAAGAATGAATGAAAAGTTATATAGGGTGGATCAATTTTATCCCGGCGATTTTGCACAAATCTTGACCGGCGTTTAGATAAATCTGAGTAGTTCAGTTAAGCTTCCGTTAATAAGTGAAGTTTATAGAATAAAATTTTAGCAATCATATGTGTCTTTTTCATTTCGTAGACGTATCCTCAGCAACTATATTATTTCCTGAAATATATCCCAAAATGAATGGAAAACCTCTTATTGCCTGTAGTGGCATACTTAGAATCCTGTCACCAATAGCATAACCATATCGTGTTCGACCCGAAATGTCTGCTAATTGAGAATAAACCGTTTCTCTCAGCATTTTTTGTGTGAATCCATATCTGTAATATTTGAGAAATACAGATTTTAAGGTTTCGTCTCCATAATGTAAGATTTCTGGAGAGGGAATATATCCAATGCTTTGTGAAATTCTGAAAGCTTCGAAATAAATAATTTCAAGATCAAGTCCAACTATGTTGTTAAGGGTTTCAGGATTCAGACTTGCTTTGATTTTATTTAGAGACCCAACAATAATATCTCTTTTGTAAAGCCTAGGTATAACGCTTTTGTTTTTCAACGGATTTAACTTTTTATTTATCACGGCTGCTTTCTTATCCAGGTTTGAAAGCCTTATCAAAAGGCCACTTCCAATATCTTTCTCCCCTATAGCTATGATATCTTCGGACATGATATCTAATTTCTGAAGAAGATTATCAGAGACAAGCCTGGTATCATCAAGCATTAAGATTCTCTCACCAGATGAGGCTAAAGCGGAAATCATCCTGCTCTCGAACCTTTTTGTGTTCTTTTTAATTATTTTAACATCATATTTTGAAATAATATCGCTAACGTAATAACCTTTAGATGAATCATTTATAATAACTTCAAAGTCCTGAAATTTATTCCTAAAAATATAAGTCAAACATTCCTCGATGTACTTATTGCTAATAACAGGTATACATATTGAAAATTTCGGACCCATTTTGACTGTAACCTTATGCGGTACAAGTATATTAAATGTCCAGCATTTAGACATTAAATGCTATAAGAGAATCAACCTATACTCCTGTATGATTGAGTTTCGCTCAATACTGGACATGGGGAGGGGCAGTGAGATTTGACTGCAGGTTTGGATCTGCTTGACATTGAATCTGCCCTGATCATTATCGCCGATAGGCATTCTCTTTCCTCTTGGGAAAGTTATAGGTGTCTGCGACTCTGACCGTTCTCCCCAGGTAGATGGATATGGGCGGGAATCATAATATATTCTGTGGATTGGAATCGATACGCATCTCAAGATGCATGAAGTTGAAATACAGAATGAAAATGGAAAGAAGATGTGGCGTGGAAGAGTTGAAAACAGCAGAAAAGGATTCTCAGAACTGCATGAGAAGATAAGGAAGATAGAGGTGTTACGGATCCAGTTACGTTCAGACAACATGAGCATGGAGAAAGGTTTAAATAGGGTAAGAGTCCAGAGAGAGGGAGTTTTTAATCTCTTTTCCGTTCATGAGGTGATGAGATGATAGGCAAGGGTACGTTAAGGACAAAGGAAGAGAAGGCAAGGATCGTCATGGAGGTTCTCTCGAACTCATCTACCATAGCAGAGATCTGCCGCAAGTACAATGTGGCATCATCTGCAGTCTACAGTGGAGAGATGAATTCATCTCCGCCGGTACAGCGGCGATGGAACAGGGTAAGTCCACGGTAGAACAGTCGCTGATGAAGGAAATAGACCAATTGAAGGGCATAATAGGTGAACTCACAATAGCAAACGAGACTTTAAAAAAAATTCAGCAAACTAATGGGGGAGCCATAAATGATCTCGTATAAAAGGGATTTCCCAAATCAAGATCCGCATCACTCACAGTAGTAGCAATATTCACGACCCTATTCGAACAGTTGTACTTGCTCTGCAATAACGCTCTCTTTTTCAATATTAGAACCTTTGTTCAAGCATTTTTATAGAGAGATAAGACTCACTTTCAAATTCTCAACCCCCCTCTACGTGCAGATTGACAGATTTCAATATCTCTGCTTGGCGAGGTTAACCCAACATCCAAAAATAGTTTATAGTTACTTTAGGTATTACAGTGGATGAGAATTCTATGGCTTTCACACCGCGATTCTTTAGACCTTAGGGCTGGAGGCGCTAAGAGGACAATCTATGAGTTATGCACAAGGCCCTGTAATATAAGCCATTAAATCACCCTAGTCACTGGGGGGCTGGAAAGACTGCAAACCTGTGGAAAACTTGCAGAGAATTGAAATTCAACGCTTTGGCAAAAACATCGGCCCACACTTAGCTGTCCCCATCTTTTTATTAAAGTGTCATTACGACGTGGTTGTGAATGACCTAGGACATGCGGTACCATGGTTTTCCTCAGCATACCTGTGATATTATTGAAGGTGGAAAATAGTGATGAATTACCGTAATGGAACAAATTTTAACCTTTTGGCGTTGCAGTCCATGTAAGTAGCTTAGGAGCTTCATAACAGATTAACTTATGGTTCTCCATTAAAACTGACTTAAAAATAGTATCATATAATCTACCTCTTATCTCTTCAAAAGCGTGTGTCAAGAGCGTAGATTTGAAATATCTGGGCAGAATAAATACCCTACGTGCATTATAACCGTTACATTCGAGGGAATTTTTTTTGTCCAGATTCGCCATATTAATCCAGAAGGTATTGCCAATGTTCCTCTCGTCGATCATAACCATATCATTAGTGGATTTTTGCAAGTCTGATAGAAACCGAAATCCTGGTATTCGTGTTTCGCAAGGTAACGGTTAATACTCACCTTTAGATTGAAGATGTACTAGTTATCTTTTTTCTAGAAGGTTTGGTCCACAATGGGTTATGCTAACGTTAAATTCCTTGAGCAAGTCTTCATTACTTTCACCGGACATGGACGAATCAATCGATATATCATAGTACTGAAAAGTTTGATTTCTAAGAGTTTCCATTTATTCTCTCTGGTGATTCCTCCAAGTTACTGGAATTTCTATGGAAATTTTGGGCTCAATCTCACCTCGCTCTTAATTTATCATTTGAGACATATTCCTTGATCATCATTTCAATGCCATCCCTTAACAACACTTTATGACTAAATCCCAGTGCTCTCAGCCTTGATATGTTCGCTGACCTTCTCTTCGGATCAAAAGATGGTAAGGGAAGAAAATCAATCTCAGATGTCGATTTGGTAATTTCCAATATCATCTTTGCAAGGTCAAGAATTTTTATCTCTATATCATTCCCAACGTTATATATTTCCCCATAGGCTCCTTTTTGAATTAGCAGCGATATTGCGTTCACACTATCAGAGACGTAAGTAAATGATCTCGTTTGCATTCCATCCCCATACACCGTCAAATTATCACCTTTAGTGGCTTGCTGTATAAACCTATCTATCACGCGTCCGTAAAAGTCCCCACCCCTCATTCTTGGTCCGTATGTGTTGAAAAATCTGATGATTATGTTCTTTAGACCATATTCTCTCTCGTACGCTTTCACCAGGGCCTCCCCAAATCTCTTCCCCTCATCGTATGGAGACCGAGAACCTGTCGTGCTGACTTTGCCAACAAATGTCTCAGGAGTGGGTATCACGCCAGGATCGCCGTATACTTCAGAACTTGATGCATACACATATAAAGCCTTATTATTCAATGCTAGCTTTATTAAATTGTTGTTACCCAGCGAATTAGAAAGTGCAACCTCGACTGGATAGGTTTCCCATTCAACTCTGCTCGCTCGGCTTGCTAAGTTCACCAAAACATCAAAATGCTCTGTATATTTAAAATCGGCAATGTCCGATTTTATAAACTCTACTTCGTTGGCAATGCCGGAAATATTCGATTCCAATCCACTAGACAGGTCATCAACAATTGTAATATCATAACCTTTCTTCAATAATGCCTCTGCTAAGTGTGAACCGAGAAAGCCAGCCCCACCGGCGACTATTATGCGGGTCATAGCCTTCCAACTCCGCGATATTCAAAACCATTTTTAACAGCATTTTCCCTAGGAATCAAACCTCTTGAATCAATAATCAAAGGATCAGGTCTCATAATGGAACGTAACTTTTGAAGATCGATTTTTCTATATTCCGAATGATCAGTAAGCAAGACAAGAATATCTGATTCATGGCACGCCTCATAAAAATCTTTATGAATATCTTCACCGGCAACATATGGATCAGTAAGAATAACTTTGTACTTCTTTTCTATCAAGCCATCTCTTATTTTAAATGAAGGAGTATACCTTGTATCATTCGTATCGCCTTTAAAGGCAATCCCAAGTATAGTAACGCGTCCAGATTTCCTAAAGTTAGTTACCATTTCTACTATATGAGTGGGCATTCCTGAATTTACAATTTCAGCGGATTTTACCATCTGCATATCGATACCGTACTTCCGAACAACACCTTTAAAAATAAATGGATCTTTGTTAAGGCAGGAACCCCCCACGCCTGGGCCGGGCAGCAACAGTCCAGCATTTCTGGGATATTCATCCTTTGCTGACCTTATAACCTCTAATACATCCACTCCAATCTTTTCACACACAATGGCTAACTCATTAACTAGTGCAATAAATACATACCTGGAATAGTTGTCAACCATCTTTATAGTTTCAGCAGTTTCGGGTTTTGAAACCTTAATTATTTTCCCACCTAAGGTTCTAAGTATTTCCTCTGCAATGTTTGCAGACCTAGAATCGGAGGCTCCGATAATCTTTGGTAGGACCTGAAAATCCTTTACAGCCTGGCCCTCTATCATACGTTCTGGAGCAAATACGAGACCTATATCTTCCGGTACGCCAAAGCCTGCCGATTCGATTCGATTCTTCACCAAACCCATTGTAGTACCAGGAGGGACAGTCGATTTTAGCACAACAACATCCCCATGGTTAAGATTAGGTAAGATGATTTTCAAGGAGTCTTCCAGTTGAGAATAGTCCACAAAATCAGAATTTTCGTTATAGGGAGTGCCAACTGTTATAATCTTTATCTGTGTGTCCTTTATCAATGACGCATTATCTGTTACAGTCAAACTTCCCCTCTTCAGCGCAGATGATAACAATTTATCCAATTCCGGTTCATCTATTGGAGTATATCCATTGTTTATCTCGATAATTTTAGTCTTGTCTACGTCGAACCCAATAACCGTAAAATTTCTGGCCAAAAGCGATGAAAGTGGAAGACCTACGTAACCGAGTCCTATTACTGCAATCTTCATTTGTCGCACCTATGGAGGGATTATACTTTTGTCATTGATAAAGAAATGCTCTGCCTTAAGATATGATGACATTGTTCCGACATCCCACCAGTAGTTTATGTTCATCTTCATACCGTACAGTTTGTGCTCATGTGCTAGCCTGGGAAATAAGTCATTCTCGATCTTGAACTTCTTTGGCGTGATGTAATTATGGCGGTTAGTGATAAATTTCTTATCAAATATATAAAATCCCACGCTCACGATATTACTTGTGCTATTGTTAACTTCTTTTTTCTCTGAGAATTCTGAGATAGAAAAATCGTCAGCGAGTGTAATATTACCGAATCTTTTGGCTTCTTCCGGGTCGTTCAGTTCAAGTAGAGACATACTGACCAGAGGATCATGTTCCCTGTGAAAGCGGTAAAGTTGATTCATATCAACATCAGTAATAATGTCTCCATTCATGACAATTGCGTCTGATTCCCCCCCGATATGTTCAAAGGCAATAGCAAGGTCACCACCAGTTTCCCATCCTAGACCTCTCACAATACTGATGTTACTCTTCCCTGTTTTCTCCAGATATCTTTCTATTGTCTCAGCATGTTCTGACACAACGATGTAATGGTGCTCAATATCTATATTTTTCAAATTTTGTAAAAGATAATCAAGAACTGGCTGGCCTCTGACAGGTAGAAGTATTTTCGGGATAAAATAGGAAAGTGGTCTCATTCTGGTCCCTTGACCCGCAGCTAAAATTATTGATATCACAATCCGAATAGCATTAACTTTTATTTAGATTTTACATTCCCCTGATAGAGATATGAAAATTTTATGGCTCGCACATCGTGATCCTTTAAATCCGAGGGCTGGTGGTGCGGAACGAATCATTTATGAGATTGGAATACGCCTTGCAAGGAATGGCCATCAGGTCTCGATTTTAGCTGGAGGCTGGAAAAACTGCAAACGGGAAGAATATCTATGTGGAATTCACATAATGAGATTTGGTTACCGTATTGGGCCACATATTGCACTTCCAGTTCACATTTTAAAGCACAGATATGATATCATTATTGCTGATTTGGGTCATGCTGTTCCTTGGGTATCCCCAGTCTTGTTAAGAAAGAAGACCATTGTTTCCTTTCTGCATCTCCACGCGAGATCGCTTCCTGGACAGGTAAGTAAATTACTAGCATATTTGATAACTGCAATAGAAAAATTATATTTCCTATTTTACAATGAATCTCATTTCGTAACTATTTCAAACACATCATTTGCTGATCTAGAGAATCTGGGCATTAAAACTAAAAATATATCTCTTATAAGCCCTGGAGTAAACAGTGAATTATTCCATCCATCAATAAAAACTGAATATCAGTCCATTGTGTATTTTGGTGGCATGCGTCCATATAAAAGGCCAGAAGAATCTCTTTACCTACTAAAGGAACTGCGAAATAAAATTACTGGTATTAAGCTAACTATTATTGGAGACGGACCATCGAAGAAAGAACTTGAAAGATTATGTATAGATCTTGATCTTGAAGAAAATGTGGTGTTTACTGGTAAAATTTCATACAGTGAAATTGCAAATATTGTCGCATCCTCTTGGTTAAATATCCACTCCTCTGTTACAGAAGGCTGGGGTATCTCCATAATTGAAGCGGCTTCTGCCGGTACCCCGACGGTTGCATATAACGTGCCAGGGGTGTCTAATAGTGTAGAAAATGGCTTCAATGGCATAACTGTTGAAAACTATAACAGAAAAGCTTTAGCTGATGCTGCCTTCTCGATATTGAACGACCCGGGGAGATGGTGGTCATCATCCACTGAGGTCGCAAAGAAATATTCCTGGGACAAGACAGCAGAATTGTGGGAAAAGTTAATTGACAAGATGTGTAATGAATAGCAATTTAGCAGGGATCTATGACACCTAGAAGCTCTCGAACGTATTCTGCTTGGCTAATTGGGACTTGTATCACATTCTATATGATAGAGTTGCGTACTCTCTGCATGTAGATTTATTTAGTGACCTTTATTTTTAAACAGATAAATTTTTTCGACCCATTCTTCATTTTCATCGACCCATGACCCGACCCATTCCCGTACCATCGATTGTACCGTTGGCCGCCCATCGACCCATGAGCGACCAATTTGTACATTTTAGAATCTCATATCCATGACCCCCCGTATATGAGACCATGTATCCTATATGAACTTGCATATCCTCGAAAGTTCATTTGAAAACTGGGAAAAAATGGAATGTACAGAAAGGATTTTTGAGTTTCTTGGATCGAATGTAAGAATTATGGATTCGTTTATGAAAAACATAAAATAAGGGATATACGTAATTGTTATTAGATAAATATGAATCTGAATCAGTTCAAAAAGGTTTTTACTTCTTATCTCAAGGGAGATAGTTATTCGGAGATAGAGAAATCCACTGACGTACCGAAGAGCACTGTTCAGCGATGGATACAGGAATTCAAGGATGGTGACATAGGGATATACAAGGAGACTCTTCCTTATATAGACGAACTTACGGATATTGGAAAATTCATGCGTGAAAACGGCCTTGAGCTCGCTGACATAAAGGGTGCTGCAGTCATGGCGTCAATTATCAAATCCATCGGGATTCAAATGGACACGCTGATAGAAATCGGAAAATCTCTGAAGAGTGTCAATGCTCCGGAGGTTGTTAATGAGGTGGCCTGGACTATTGTAAATATAATAGGCAACGGAACAAAACCCTCAGAACTGCAGCAGAAGATAGACGAGATGCAGAAAGAGAAAAGCGAGAAAGTGGCTGAACTGGTTATGATAAACAAGAACATTGAGGAGAGCGCGGAAGCTGAACGCAAAGCAGAGGAAAAGGTTCGTAAAAAGAGCAAGGATCTTCTTACGCTGCAGAAAAATCTCGCTGAAGCCAAGAAAGAGCTGGAATCTGTCCGCGGAGAAACTGAAGAGAAAAGAGAGATCATAGAGAATGCGGGGAAAGTCAACGGTTTCATTCAGAAAAATGACATCGACCTCAATCAGCTCAATCAGTTCTATAGCATGGCAAGGAAATATGATTTCGATATAGAGAGAATATCCTCAATAATCGGTTTGGAGTCCTTTGGTCTGAGTATCGACACAGAAACCTATGAGATATCAGATATAGTGAAGTCTCTCGACAGTTTATACAAGAGAGGATGGAATTACCGCGTGCTCAAACAGCTGGATCTGGTAACGGAAAATACAAATATCCAGCCGGGAGATGCGGTTGATGATCTTCTGCGTTATTATAAAGAAAGGGATTTTATGAAGAATTCCTTGGACGCCCTTAAAAATGAGGAAGAGGAACTTGTTAAAAGTATCGAATCGAAGACAAGTGAGTACGACAAACTGAAAAAGGAATATGATCATACAGTAGAGGAAAGAGATAATGCTCAGAAACAAAAGGATTCTTTAGTTACAGCAATTTCCAACCTAAAGGCAGATGAAAGGCTTATGAGAAACGGAATCACAAGCATAGAACAGATAGATTCTTTGATCGATACGAAGAGATCTGAGGTGAAGGATATTCAGAGTGAAATCCAAAAATATGAAATATCAAAGGAATGAATGGAGAGAGAAATAGAAGATGAGAGAAGTAAAATTGAATCTGCACAGCAATTTTTTGGACTTATGAAGTTCGGAACACCGGGCACTGTGAGAGATCAGAAAAGCGAGATCGAGAAGGCTCTCGATAAAGAAGACGGAAACTTCAATATAAATAATGTCACGGATAGGAATAAATGGGCAAGATAGGCTGCGATGAAACTTCTTTTCAAAATTGCTGGAGATGAAGTTGCAGGGGTAAATTATCACAATTTAGGAAAACTCAGGATCATAGACGGAGAAGAATACGAGGATCTGATCTCTTATCGGAGTAGGCTCAACGAGATAGATCAGAAAGAAACTGAAATTAGGAGTGAAATGAATGAGATGAGTAAGGACATATCAACGTTCATATCTGATGTTATTGAAGAGAAAATTAAGGCTACCCAAGAGGTTGACAGGCTGATAGTTGGAGTTACGGAAAGGGAGATCAGGAAGCAGCTCAAAACAGAGTTAGAGGATGCCAAAGTTATCAGTCCATTATGTACGATATTAACCATGATTTTAATCTTCCAACAATATTACTTCGGTGAACAGACAGGGATACAAAAAGGCCGGTCGCTGGATATCTTTATCCGGCAGATTTTGCAGAGGCTTTCAAATCCGGAGACTACGTAAAGATAATGAATGGAACTGGCGGTTCAAATTATATACACTTATGCACAGCAATGAGGCAAATGTTCTCCAATAAATTCAATTCTATTTTTTATAAGTCGGTACAGGAAACCTTGACTCCCGCAAAAATTACCGCTATTCGCCGTGACAGAAATTCTATCGCTTCCAATAAACAGGATGAGAAGCCAGAGCGACAGTCTACTCACACAAAAATTAGGATACACGGTGGTGTTCTCAATAGAGATGATAAGAAAAATGAAGATAAAAGAGAAGGCAACTAAAGAAGATCGTTTATCCTGCTGATATAGTCCGCTACTTTTTCCCCTTTTTCGGTAAGTTTTATCATCCTTTTTCTTGGATAGGATGATGTGTCTGTCCTAACTGATATAATCCCAAGTTCCTCGGCATGGTTGATCGCAGGATACAAAGACGTCGGATATAGTCTATAGACATCAATGAGCTTTTGAAAATTCACCTCACCGTTCTCAAAAAGGATTAGAATCAATCGAAGGATTCCGGAATGTTTTTCAAGTGCTGCAATCTTGTACTCCGACATTATAATTAAACCATATCATTTTGTGGTATATGAATATACCACCTACTTCTGTAAACAAAAGGTTTGTAATCAACATACATATTACTTACGTAAGTAAATAGCATAGGTGAGAAAAATGATACCAAAAGAAGAGGAAATAAGGGAATATGCAAAGTATGCAGCAAGGGTAAGAGAGATAGTGCAGGCGGAGATTGATCGTGCATATGGCCGAACCGATCCGTATCTTTTGAGCGAGATTTCCAGATCAGCGACCATGCCCATAGGTATATGGATGAGTTACCATGCCGATCTTCCGTTGGACGAAAGAGAAATGAGCCCGGAAGAGGTAAAGGAAGAACTCGGAAAATTATCTGCAAAATTCGAACTGATCGAGAGCAACGGATTTCTCAGGCCAAAGAGGAATCTTGAGTACACAGAGTTTCGGTCACTCAAGAGTGCATTGATTCCTTTGGGATACCGCTACGAACTCGGAAGAGGGTTTGTCAAGGCCTAAAACAATGAGGCTATGTTTTCCTGACCAGATCTCAAATAAAGGGATTGCTCTTAACACAAGCTGCTTTTGGTTCTAAAAATATTTCTTATACTGAAACCATTTTGCTTGAATAATCCTGTTGATGGTATTCATCTCCCTGATCATTCTAGAATAGATACTGCCTGAGATTCTATTTTTTATTTCTGTTCTTCTTATGCTTTTTTTCCTACTCTCTAAGTATAAATATAGATATGTGTCCTGGACATCCTGATTCAAAGTCGAGGATCTAAACTGGCAGAGTGATTTGAATGGATATAAGGAAGAAACAGCAGATATCCCTGTTTTTCTGGCGCCGGTATTCCGTTACCTTTGACCGGATGAACAGGAACGCAATAAACAAAGAGTTCGCAGAGAAGAATCGAGGCGTGCGAGTGTTCCCTAATAGATCTAGACAGTGGAGATATATTTATCACGATATTTTGAGAGACGTGCCTATAGACTATCTCGAGTTCGGTGTTTTCCGGGGGGATTCCATTCGCGAGTGGTGTTCCTTGAGCACCTCGCCTGACAGTAGATTCTATGGGTTCGACACCTTTACCGGTTTACCGGAACATTGGTTCAGCGATTTCAGCAAAGATGCTTTTAGCACTGGTGGTAAGATACCGATACTTCAGGACAGACGAGTGAATTTTATAAAGGGGCTCTTTCAGGACACATTACACGACTTCCTAAAGAATTACCACAGAAAGAACACTATCGTCCTGCACATGGATGCTGATCTTTATTCCTCAGCACTTTTCGTCATGATTTCCATGCATCAATACTTGAGAAAAGGGGATGTATTAATGTTCGATGATTTTTTGGACCCGCTGGGAGAATTCAAAGCTTTCAGCGACTATTGCCAGGTTTTCAAGATCAAACCTGAGATCGTCTCGGCGGTCAGGTACGGAAAGCTTTTTGATAAGGCAGCTTTCGTCTTCTGATGCCCTGGACATTATGATAGAGTGTAAACTTCTTTATTCTCCTGAATTATAACGTTCGCGTGTCAAGAAAATTCCTAATAACCGGTGGAGAAGGTTTCATCGGGAGAAATATCAAGAATTACATCATCTCAAATGGAGACGCTGCACAGACTCTCGATATCGGTGGCGATCCCGATTACCGTGTATCCGTCACAGACTTCGATAGCCTCATGGACATAAAGGAAGACTTTGACGGTGTGTTTCATCTCGCTGCTGTGACATCACCCCCGCAATTTGAAGACGACCCTCTCACAGGTTTTGAGGTGAACGCAAACGGAACATTGAATGTTCTGGAATTTGCCCGCGAAAGGAATATCAAGAGGGTGGTGCTTGCATCTTCTTCCGCCACGTATGGGAATGCACAAATAATGTCAACTGAAGAAGATTTTCCAAAGAGCTATGAAAACATATACCCAATAACAAAGATGGTTAGTGAATATCTTGCAAGATATTATTTCGATCAAAAGGGGATCGAATGCATTTCACTAAGGTATTTCAACACATATGGTTCTGGGGAGAACACTAAGTCACAGTATGCAAGTGTAGTTTGGCGCTTCGTCAAAGCCCTTAGTAAAGGGGAGAGGGCGGTGATATACGGGGACGGAGAGCAGAAAAGGGACTTCATCTATGTCCTGGATACAGCAAGGGCCTCGTATCTCGCCATGCTTCATGGCAAATCTGGAGAATCCTACAATATCGGAACGGGTGTGAGCACGACGTTTAATGACATCTATGCCATCGTCAAGGAAGAGATGCAGTCTGAATTGGAAGCGGAGCATGTTCCAAACCCGTTTAAGAATTACCAGTATTTCACACAGGCAGATATGACCAAAACAAGAAGAGATCTCGGGTTTATCCCAGAACATGACCTAAGATCGGGAATAAGAAGCATGCTTCAGAACGATATCAGATCCATCTAAATTTCCTGTAGTAGAGGTCGATGAGTTTCTTCGGAATGTACTTCCAAAATCGGGAATGCCTGATACGGAAACCTACTAGAGAAGCACCCTGCCCAAGGACCTCTCCGATCGTATTAAACTTGCTTTCATCCTCATGGCTATATTTTACTGGAACTTCTATGATACCCGCACCATGCTTCTTTAAATAATATAGTAAAGCAACATCAAAGAATGTGTTAGTTACCGAAACATTATCAAAGGCTTTTCTCGCGTAACTTGTCTTTATGATCTTGTAGCCACACTGTGTGTCCCTTACCTTTATCCCAAGTGCTCCCCGGACGAGGACATTGAACCCTCTGCTGGCGAATCTTCTTGTAAATGGAATTTTATTCTCAGCATTAGAGTATCTGTCGAAAATAACAACATCAAAATGTCCTAACAAGTTTAACGAGGACACAAGGCTATCTAAAGATATGCTACTATCTGCGTCCATGAGCATTATAAATTCCCCTTTTGCGGCATATATTGCTCTTTTTATGGCGGCTCCCTTGCCACTACGCCCTGAACCTTTCAGATAATTCAAGAATGGATAGTAATCCGCAAAGTCCTTTACAAGGATCTCTGTGCTGTCGTTACCGTCAATAGAAACGATCACGTTCCAGGGAAGATCGTTCGAACCAATATATGCGCATATCTCATCAAGAACCGGTTTAATTCTTTTTTCCTCATTGTAAGCAGGGATTATGATGGTGAACGTACTCTCTATATCAAAACCTGAATTTTCCAGGGAATAAGACAGAGCTGCTTGATTTGAATGCATGCCAATTTCTTATGAATAATCGTAGGAAACATTTAAATATTCCCATTTGCGATCCGATTTTTAAACCCAAGAAGCAAAATATCCCCTAGGGCCAAAACATTACAACCAGCCTTCTGAGAACTCTTAAATTGTCTGATAAGATTGAAACAAGAAGATCCCTATCTGTATGTTCTATAGCCTTCAGAGCCTTTACAAGACCAAGGTAGATCCCTGCTCCGAATGCCACGTATACAGGAAGTAGAATGAGCGAAGAACTAACAAAAGTGACCGATAAAAAGACAGCCGTAAACATAGCCAAAGAAGAAAACCATATCCTGCCGAGAGATTTTAGGTTAAACGAAGACACTCCTTCTTTTCGAGCAAAGTAAAATAGAATGATAAAACTAGCAGCGTAGACGGAAGAGTAACCAATGGAGGCCCCAACCAAACCAAATGTAGGAATTAAAGCTATAGATATCGCAACGTTAGAGATCAAGGCAGCCGCGCTGGAAAATATAAATACTCTGGTTTTTCTTATCGCGGAAATAGATTGGGACAATACGTTTAATCCGACAAAGAGGGCCGAAGAAAACATAATGATAGTCAAGGCATAAGATCCACTGGTATACTGTGCACCCCCAAGTAAACTCAAAATCATCGGAGAAAGTGCACCGATTCCTAGGGCAGAAGGAATATATAGAAACGATAGTATCGTTATGCTCGCTCTGACATTTGATCTTATTGCATCCATCCGGCCATATGCGAAAAATTCGGAAAATTTTGGCAATAGTATGGTTGTGAAAGGTGCTGCAATGAAACCGACGGAGGACGTTATCAGAAGGGCAAAATTGTAGACACCCAGCTGGGATAGGTGCATCAACCCTGCAACGACGAATCGATCTGTATAAGATGCACCGTAAGACATTAGAGAAGAAAGAAGGACTGGCATGGAATATAGGAACAACACGTTGGTAGAAAGTACACTGCCTTTTTCCGGAAATCTATTTTGGATTCTCCATAAAACAATAGATTCAATGACTACTCCCATGAATATACCAACGATCCATGCTGTTATAATTGAATCTATTGATCTAATAAAAAATGCAAGAAATATACCACTGAAGTAATAAATTGACCAAACAACAATGGATATGACAGCAGAGAGTCTGAAAAGTTCCAGGCCGATTAAAGAACCGTTTAAGACACCGAGTAGTATTGTGCCAAAAACTACAGTGGAAAGCAACCTGACAATAGAAACATATGAATATGATTTGAAAAAGATCATGGAAAGATCAGGTGCTAAGAGAATTGTGACTGCAAAGCCGATAAACGAAAGTAAAAAACCATAAAGTACGATTCTCTGAATTGATTTCTTTGCTGAGGCAAAATCTTTTTTACCGATATGGAAAGCGATGAAATGAGAAGCGGCAGTGCCGAGGCCAAATGAAAATATGACATTGAAGAGTCCGACAATGGCCATCATGAGTGCAATTGCCCCTACGGTTGTTGTGTCAAAGAGTCGAACTATAATTATGTAAAAGACGGCGCCAGAAACAAGCTGTACGCCTGATTGCACAGTAAGATATAATGCATCTCCTCCAAGGGATCTGCTGCTCGGTTTTTTATTTTCTAATTCGTTCAACACCTAGGGTATATAAACACGTTAATAAAAATGTTGCACTATAAGATATAAGGAAACATATGGCGTCAGAATAGTCTTAGAATTTCCACTACATTTTTTATAGAATTATCTTCGTGAACCCTGTGTTTTCCCTATTGTCCTAATGACGTGAGTCGGTGATCAATAACTTATTAATGTAGTGGAACATTCCACTATGGTAACCATGCCATACTCTAGGAAAGTTGTAAGGAAAAACAAGAATGGTACAGTGGTAACGTATTATGAGGAAGTTGAATCTCACAGGATCAATGGAAAGGTGGTGCAGACACACATCAGGTCTCTTGGGAGAGACAAGGAGAGACCTGACAGTTTTCCTGTAGAAAGGGTGCATTTCGGATACATAGCAACAAGACTGATGCAGGGCGATCTCTCGGTGAACGAACTCTTCGACCTGGTAGAGAAGATGGGTCATAACGTAAGCAGGGAGAACCTCGAGAGGATCGGCCTTTTCTACGATTTTAAAAAAAACTCCTTCTCCCTCTCACTCTACCGAAACAGATCAGCGAAGCAAAAAGATGCAACAAGTGCGGAAAAAGACTGAGGGAGTACTATTCTTATACGAGAGTGATCAGAACCCTGTCAGGCGAGGTGAATCTGAACATTCATGTGAGAAAGTGCCCTGATCATAAGGAAACTAACAGGAATGCCATTGATGCATTCATAAACAGTTCAGGTTTCGATCCCAGGGTTGTCATAGCTGTCGGGTTGCTGAGATGGATCATGGACTACCAGAGATCTGAAATACAGATAATCATGGAATCCCGTGGAATCTCGATATCCACGGGAGAGATATCCACGCTCTCTCAGGAATTCCTTCTCCGTTTCTACTGCATCCACAGAAGATACATGAAGGATCTCCATCTGGGTGAGTATATCCTTCATTTAGACGGTACAGGTGAATCCGGCGGTGACATCGTCTTCATGGCAAAGGACGGCATCACCGGAATCACGATGGATGCCTGCATAATGCC
>JAKAYH010000375.1 GCA_021826835.1 Thermoplasmata archaeon
AACTAATGGGAAAGTGAACCTGTCAGCTAACGGAATGCAAATAACGGTGAACAATAACGGAAGCATGATGCTTATTGCTGGATTCATATCTAATGGTGGTTTGAAAAACGCTCTAGAAAAATATTTCGGTGAAGGAGAGAATGAGCAAAAATTCTCTTACAACAACACAACTGGACAGGTAAGCGGAAAATATGTTAACTTCAATTACTCCATGTCAGACCAAATAATTTACAATATGTCTGGTACCTTCGATGGACAGACTGTACCTGTATTTACATATGTAAACGCTTCGGGAAATAGCGTTCTCATCAGTAAGGCCAGTATGAGTTCTATTCCTTTAAACAAAGTTATCACTGTTGGTTCAGTCTTTTTCTATGCCAATGAGAGTTTCATATATGTAATTCACGACACACCATCATTGCAGTCTGCGTTTGCTTTCAGAAACGGAACACTAAATTTGACACTGGCTAAAGGTCTTAGCGCATCTATTTTCTCCACTACCTCCGCAAAGGTATCCTATAGCGCATCGGCAATTGCTGATAACGAAGATACTCAAAACAACATTCTTCTTGGAGTAGGAGGACATGTGAATG
The DNA here is from genome assembly GCA_021826835.1 of Thermoplasmata archaeon. The sequence goes on from JAKAYH010000375.1 coordinate 594, forward strand.
CACAAAGCCAGGCGGTAATTATTACTGGACAAAACTTTACCGGGTTCTTAATGGTACCCGGCAACGCAAGCATTACAATTGGCGGTGGAATGATCTCAATATCATCTAAAGATGTAGCTGTAATTCACTTTGTGTCTCCACCAGGTTTAAGAAATATTGGAAAACTTAACGGTGACATTAAGAATGCAATAGAGTCAGGTAAGATTTCTGCTCAGATAATAGTCAATTCTACAAGCGCTGGTCCAAATTCCAACCTAACCATTGGATTTAATGGAAGTGTGAATGCTGCTGTTTCATCTCAGACCCAGGGAAAAGCAACTGTATCTATTTCATCAACGAATCACAAAGGAACCATAGTAGCTGTTTTCGTAACAAAGCAATTCCTTGGAACCTCAAATACGGTCTATCTTAAATTTGATGGAAGTGTTATTAATCTCACGAGTGCATCTGCAATATTCAACATAACCTCAACCACGAATGCCTATTACGCAGTAATAAACGAATCTTCCGGTGTAATGATATTGATCCATGTGCCACACTTTTCAAACCACACAATAGAAGTGAGTTCTACACCATATACCACTACTACATCAACAACCACTCCTACAAATATTCCACAGAACGTTGAATATTTCTCAATTGCAGCTGGTGTCGGAGTAATAGTAATAGTGGGTGCAGCAGCATTGGTTATGAGAAGAAAGAAATAACCAAAACTTTATTTTTTTCCCTTACTTTTTTTTACAGATTTATAGATGATTAACTTTGTTGGATAGACTCAATTCTTTGTAATTTTAATAGGTATCTATTTCATCACTTTTTAATCACGTTTTTAGATATTTGCTTTATGACATTTTTACATAACAATACAGCTTTTTTAGAAGGTTCCAGATACCTCAAGGCAATTACTTCAAGACTTTCTATGTCGATATTATAATTGAATGTATATCCACTTGTTTGCCTGTTGCTGAGCAATTCCGGAAGTAGAGATCTGACAACTTCCCTTATTTCATCCTTAATGCCTTTTGGGATTTTATGTGAATTTACAATATTATTTTCAACAGTTTCAATTATGTTGTGGTTTTTAGGTGGATCTATGCCAAGTGCAAGGAGTACTGCCTTTAGAGCTATCTCTACCGCCATTTCTTCGCTGTACAAACAGGTATTATATACCTTATTTTCCGCCATTACCTCTGCCGTTCTAATCCAGCTTTCGGCCGTATCCATTGCTTTTTCAGAGATTTCTACTCCCATACGAGCATTTCTCCGGTCTTTGTATTTACACGTTTATGTTTAGTTTTTGAAATTTTATTAAGAAAATCTGAAACTGCGTTACCACGTTGAAAAAGAACTATACCATAGTCTACAATTTCAAAGTATAATGGATTCAGAACTTCGAGATCTTCCAGTGTTAGAATAAGGGGACTTATAAATAGTGACAAGCCTCTTTTTATCAATATATCTTGATATGAATTTACTTCACCCCTTTTCATATTTAGAAATTCAAGGCAATCTATGAATTTAGAGTTGGTTATAACCGCTAAATCTATATCACTAAATTTGGAAAAACTGTTCTTTGTAATAGAACCATAAAGTATTATGCCTAGTATGTGAGGATTTTCATCTATCAAATCTACAAAGCGCATTATATAATTTTTTATATCCTGATCCATCTTCATCAAGATAAGCTGCTTTCCTATGGTCTGTTTTATAACTTCTGTGAAAGAACTTCTTCTATTCGTGTTTAGTTCTATAATTTGCTTAGCCTCTCTTAGTATCGAATATGCTTCTTCTGTGAGCAGAGTTTGCTTGAACTTTCCCATCATCATATGTATGTAGTCTACATATATAAAGTGCTATCAACAATACAATGATTAATAATTAAAAGGTTCTATTGCATTCACCGGGAGAATTTTATATTCGGATACGATTTTTTCCTTTACTGAGTATAATGGAGAGTCTTGCTTCTAATTAACTGTTAATTACCAAAATATCTATTTAGAATTCTCATGAGTGACTCTATTGTTCTTTTAATTATCGTTGCATTCCCTATGTTAATGAATTTTCTACAGGTGACGAAAATAAAATATAACGATTCTTATCTTTAAAGCTTGTAAAATTTGCAGAATGAATATTTAACGCATCGCTATGGCAGATTCTCTTTTCAAGAGGATTTCCGCTATATTTTTTGGAAGATAAATTATGTCGTTTTTTCTCAGATAGTAGTTTCCATCCTTTAGTGCTATGGGCATATAATCGATTGTTATTCTAAGTTGAGATAGATCCTCGCTTCTTTCAGGTACACTTTGAGGTTCATCAATCTCCTGTTTAATTTCCGGTTCCTTGTGTGATTCTTCAGGGCTTTCCCTCTCCTGAATCTTACCAGGATCAACGAGAGAATCTCGAATTACCATCATCTCGTTGTGCATTTTCATTATGAACTCTCTTTCTTGAGGAGTTAGGATGTCAAGGGTTTTCCCTTCTATATCGTAAAGGGATTCCCGGAGAATTTTCTCATATCTCTTTTGAAAAAAAAGGGATAATGACTTTTTGATATTTCCCTCTCTTTCCCTTATTGCGATATATTGATCGATATCTCCTTTAGATAATGATTCTTCTGCCATTTCCTTTAAAAAAAGCAGCGCCTCTCTTACTTCCGAGTAAAAATCCTGATTGATCCTGTTCAGTGTTACTCCTTTAGATTCAATCCTAGAGTAATCCCTAATTTTTTTGAACAGTCGATCAATGTCTGAGGCATTTAATGGCATTTCATAAGACTATTTACCTCAAGTATTTTAATTTCTTGAAGACTGGCAATAAATTCAACTCTATCTTGTTAATCTATTTTTGCAATGAATTGAAAATTTTAATTGTTAATGTTTTAAGCGATATTATCCCTC
>JAKAYH010000376.1 GCA_021826835.1 Thermoplasmata archaeon
TCCCAGATGATTTATGGATATGGTATTCACTACATTCAACTCACCGGATGGATCATTCGATAGCGCAGCCAAATCTATGACTGCATCAACATCTTTCATTACATTTTTCAAATCTTCAACCGGAATCACACGAATATCAGCTTTTATCTTTTCGACCTTGGGATAGTTATTCAATGTTTCTCCAAAAAGGAACCGATCGAGTGCCACAACCTCATGGTCTTTCTTTATCAGGAGTTCGGTGAGAATATTCCCGATGTATCCGCCAGCTCCTGTAACTAGAACTCTCATTGAATGGAGGGAGGTAAACTTCACTTATAATTTTTCGTATAATTGAGTATGTTGCTTGAACCAATCTACTGTTATTTTTAACCCTTCTTCCAGTGTGAGTCTTGGTTCCCAGCCCAGCTCAGACTTGGCCTTCTTTATATCGGCTATTGGTCCAGGGAATGAATTTTCTGCACGAATATCCGATGGGCATACTTCGATTGGTAGTGTGGAACCAGTAACGTCCTTAACGTAATTCGCGACCTCTTCCACTGTATGACCCTTACCCGTTCCCACGTTTAGTACTTCAAATTTGTTATCATTTATATGATCCTCTTTAGCCATAATCAATTTAACGACCTTAACAACGTCAGTTATATGAATGAAATCGCGAGATACTTTGGGATTTTTTAACACCACCTTTGAGCCGTTGAGTGTCTTTAAGACTATATCCGGAATAAGTCTTTCTGGATTTTCATATTGGCCATAAACATTAAAAATACGGATACACGCGCTGCGCAATATCCCATTATTACCTAAGTACTTTAAGTATTCTGTTGCCAGGAGTTTAGTAATGCCATATTCACTTACAGGTTCACAGGCCGACTCCTCATTTACTGGATTATTTTTCAACGTAGACCTCCCATATTCGAATGAGGAACCTAACTGTATGAGAAATGTATCCGGCCAATTTTTCAACGCTGCTGTGATATTAATCAGGCTTTGAAAATTTCCAAGCCATGTAAAAGATTCGTCCCTGATATTTTTTTTCTGAACTGCACCTATGGCGTTAATCAAAAAATCAGGTTTCACTGACCGAAAAAAGTCTGATAATTCCTCTTTTGAACTTTCAGCGACATAGAATGCATCCACTTCAGACATGATGTCCTCTATTCTCCATAGATTTGAGGATCTTCTCAGAGTGATATGAACATCATATCCATTTCTGAGAAGCTGTCTGGTCAAATTAGATCCGATAAAACCATTGGCTCCAGTAATAATGATTTTTTTAGTTTCCACATCAATCTATCCATATCTTCCATGGTGCTTTTCCCGAATTCCATATCTCCTCAAGTTGCCTCTTGTCAGTCATTGTGTCCATGGGTCTCCAAAAACCATAATGCTTGTATGCATTCACCTTTCTTTCATTCACAAGTCTTTTCATCGGTTCCTGCTCCCAGATTGTATCGTCTCCTTCAATGTAATCGAAAACTCCCCGATTCATAACGTAAAATCCCCCGTTGATCCACATACCATCTCCGGCAGGTTTTTCTGTAAAATCTATGACCTCCTCTTTATCTATGCTCAAAACACCGAATCTGCCTTTTGGTTGAACTGCAGTTACCGTGAGAAATTTCCTACTTTTCCTGTGTGACTCTATTAGCACTTTTAAATTGATGTCTGAAAGGCCATCCCCATAGGTCAGCATAAAGTCGTCTTCGTCTATGTATTTTTCAATTCGCTTAATTCTTCCACCTGTCATGGTAAGAAGACCGGTGTCTATGATTTTTACATTCCACTCCTCCTTATGTTCGTTAAGCATCTTTACATCATTACCTCGGAAATTGACCTCAATATCTATATGGTTTCTTAGATAAGAGATAAAATAATCTTTTATCATGTTTTGCTTATAACCTCCGCAAATGATGAAATCGTTGAAACCCTGTGAAGAATAAATCTTCATTATGTGCCATAGTATGGGTTCTGGTCCAATTTCTATCATTGGTTTTGGTTTTACGGTCGATTCTTCACTAATGCGGCTTCCTAAGCCTCCAGCGAGAATTACCACTCTCATGTATACCTATACCTCCTGAGTCGTCTTCAAAAAAGATATTTCGGGGATGATCGTTACCAAATCTACATCTTGAGGGAAAATTTGCTTTAGAAACCCTACTATCTCTTTCCTCAGATTCCAGGCAAATATAATTATGATTTTTGGATTTAAATTTACTAATTCATCTGGTGAAACGATTGGTATACCAGCTCCTGGAATAAACTTTCCTTGTTTTATAGGACTTTTATCAGCAATAGCTATAATTTCAGAGCCGGATAAATTTAAGAAATTTAAAAAAACAGTTGCTTTGGCTGAAGCCCCATAACCTGCAATTCTATTCCCACTGCGGATTTTTTCTTCAAAAAGTCTCAATGCATCCTCTTTAATTTTAGCAACTTTCTGAGGAAATAGAAGATATCTTGATTTAATTGAATTGAGTCCACCTTCTGTTTCCAACATATTTTTAACAGATTCGTCTATATTCCGTGATCCAGGGAAAGATACAAAGACCCTTAACGAACCACCTTGTGAATTTACTTGTTCCACTTTATATGCTGCAAGACCCACATTTTCCAAGAGCTTAGAGAAAGTCGTGAAATTAAAGTAGGATATGTGTTCATGGTATATCTGATCGAAGGCAGAATTTGATATCATTGATTCAAAGTTGTAAAATTCTACCACTAGTGAAGCTGTAGACTTCAACAAATATTTGCAGTTGATTAGAAATTCCTCAGGGTTGGGAACATGCGTTATGATATTCGTAGCAGATACAAGATCCATTTTTCCGTTTGTCGCCAATATTAGCTCTCTCGTATGTGAATTAAACATGCGATTCATAGTGTTTATTCCTTTTGTCATAGCTAACTCGAATGCAGGCTTTGAAGGGTCAACACCTAGAACACGGCAACCTTCTTTCTTGAAGAAACTTAAAAGCGTTCCGTCGTTTGATGCAATATCTAATACTTCTGATCCTTTTGGCAAGTTGCAAGTGCGTAGACAATCTTCTGCAAAATCTTTCATATCGTCTCGCGTTTGTTTGCTAACCCCAGTCAAATACGTATTATTTGAAAATAAAACTTCAGGTTGAACTTTTTCTCGCAACCACACGTATAGACAATCGTTACAGATCAACAAGCTAAGTTCAAAGCGAGGGCAATTTAGGGCTGAAGTTAGAGACTCTTTAAGGTCATTTGCAGGTGGTTGATCTCCAAGGTCGAGGAAAAGATTTACGTTATTACTTTTACAGATGGGACAATGATCGGTTCGCATGTTCCTAGATACCGTAAGGTATAAAATATTCTTTTCTTTTTTATGCTGTATAACTATTGTTATATGGCTATAGACATTCATTTTAGCGCTTTTAGAAATGCGGAAAACGTATCGCTTAGGCTTTTTAGCTTCTTAATATCCAATTTATCAACATATTTTGGTAGTTGGAACTTT
>JAKAYH010000377.1 GCA_021826835.1 Thermoplasmata archaeon
TGCCATAATGGTGGAACCAATTCAGGGAGAGGGAGGATATATTGTGCCACCTCAGGGATTCCATAAAAAACTGAAAAAACTTGCAGAAGACAATGATATGCTTCTCATAATGGATGAGGTGCAGACCGGATTTGGAAGGACAGGAAAATACTTTGCGTCAGAGCACTTCGGAGTTGTTCCCGATATCATATCGCTGGCCAAGGCCATTGCGAACGGCATTCCAATGGGAGCTACAGTCTTTAGAGCGGACATAGATTTCCCAGAGAAGGGTTTACACTCCAATACATTCGGAGGCAATCCTCTTGCATCAGTTGCATGTGTCGCAACAATCGAAGCAATGAAGAAAGAAAACGCTGTGGAAAATGCTGCAAAGAGGGGAAAGCACATGGAAAGCAGACTTAATGAACTTAAGGACAAGTATGATGCAATCGGAGATGTCAGAGGAAAAGGTCTAATGCTTGCCATTGACTTTGTTAAAGACAGAAGAACCAAGGAACCAGCCACTAAGCTGAGAGATAAGATTGAGCTTGAATCTTATAAACAGGGAGTACTTCTGCTTTCAACAGGAGAGAGCGCAATAAGAGTAATTCCGCCGTTGATCATCACCGATGAGCAGGTTGACATGGGTATAGAGGCAATGGAAAAAGCCATCAAAAAATCCCTATAGTGATTGAAGGTTTTCAAAGAAAGCAATCATTCTATGCAGTGGGAGACCTTCTTCCCATTGCATTATAAAATTATTATTTTTTGTTATTTTTACATTGGGTATTATGGAATATAGAGATCGGAATCTTCCTCTGGGTTCTCCCGGGATTGAAAAAATTCTCCATGGATCGTCGTTGGCATTTTTTAGCCTGAATGCATAAATCAGAAAGAGACCGGCATCTTCACACATTTTGCTTAATTTAAGGGCCTGATCCTGATTCTTACCACTGGAAGATGAAAATGTCAAATTATCGCTTGAAGAACTTTTAACCTCAATTATCATTGAAATATCATACCTTATTGCCACTATATCAGCGCCCTTTGAACCTGCTGATCTTGTAACATAGAATGGCGATTTTAAAAGACTTTCCAAAGGCGCTCTCTTCTCATAATCAAGTCTATTGGCAAGTCTCTTTATTGACTCTTTTTTCCCTGAAAGAATTGATACAAGCTCCCTTTCATAAATACTGCCATTCAATAATTGAGATTTATCTCATCCTATTAATTTCTTTCAATCGGGAAAGGGATATACTTAATAATCGCAGAAGAAATCAGCCCGGATCAGAATTAAAGGAACTATGATTCTTGGAAAAATAAGGTTACAAACCAGTGTCATAAGGGCAATGGGTTATGCTGACTTTATTAGAGGCTTCGGCCGATATCCCACTTGGATACTTCTAGTAATATACCTTTCAACCATCAGGGATATGAGTTTCATAGATATTGGTCTCATATTCTTTGTTCAATCCGTCATTTCATTTCCCATAAACATTGCAGGAGGAAGATTCATTGACAGGGTCGGCAGACGATCAATAAGTCTGTTCCTTCCCATACCCCTCGTTATACTATATTTTCTTCTATTTATTTCCGTATTATACAATGGAAATATCTGGTTTCTCATAATAGAATTCGTCTCCACGGGAATTCTTAGCTCAATTCAGTGGGTCGTTATTAACGCAATAATTACGGATAACTCAACCACTGCAGGTCGGTTAGATGCATTCACAGTATTGAGGATACTTGGTAATGCCGGTATAGGCGTTGGTCTTGTAGTGTCAGGGGTATTCTCAATTTTTCAACCTGCACTATTCTTCATTGTCCCGGCAGCTGGCTCCATCATAGAGTTTTTCATCTTCAAAATATATGTTCCTGAATCCAAGCCATCTTTTGCAGAAAACAAACATGAAAATAGTACAAAAATAAAGGTGTACAGAGATGGGCTTCTCATTATAATAGTTGTAATAATGGCAATATCCGCCCTATTCGCCAATCAGTGGGAAACGCCCACATTACCTTTGTACCTGACACGATTCTTAAACATACCTGAGGAATTCATCACAATTCTTTATGCCATTAATACTGTCACGGTAATCGTCTTTCAATATCGCCTGAATATTCTTGCAGAAAAGATAGGATATGTGAGAAGTTTTTCTTTGGGGTTAGTCCTTTACGCCCTCTCGTTCATTGTCTTTGGTCTTACCGGCAATATCATAATTCTTGCACTTAATGTAGTGCTTCTTACACTTGGAGAAAGTCTTACTAATCCCTTCTTCTCTGTAACGGTTTCCAGAATTGCCCCTGCGGATAAACGTGGCGAATACTTTGGATTCAGTTCAGCTATTTCTGGTATTATAGGAACATTTTCTCCCTTTGTGGGTACACTTTTCCTCACGATTTTCTTCAATATACCCATAGATATGTGGCTCTCATTTTCCATGATCACACTGTTCATGGCTTTTGTGGCACTTTTGACAAGAAGAAAAATTCTGGATCGTGAAGAGAAGATAAAGGCAGGTACATCATAATAAATCCAAAACAGAAAATATATACCAAGAACGTATGGTCGAAATAATGGATGAGATTGTATACCGCCCAGAGAAGAAGTTTTTGGAAACCACTAACATTTATGAGTTGTCACAGAAACTGAATCTCCAGAGCATAGAGGAACTCTATGAATTTGCAGATAAAGAGAGAAAAACTTTCTGGGATGCTGTTGTTGATCACTGTGATGTATCCTTTTTTAAGCCTTACACTAAAACTATTGAAGAATCAGAAGGAAAGGAGTGGACGAAATGGTTTAAAGGCGGGACTATAAATCTTTCCTATAATTGTGTGGAAAAGTATAAAGAGTCAAGAGATCCGGCCATAATATGTGAGTTTGAGGATAAGACGAACATTATCATTTCATATGCAGATCTAGATTCAAAGGTTGGTAAACTGGCCGCCTTTTTAAAGAACATAGGGATAAACCGCGGAGAAAGAATCGGCATATTTATGCCGCTCATACCTGAAGCAATTATTGCTATGTATGCAATAATCAGATGCGGGGCAGTTGCGGTTCCAATGTTTTCAGGATACGGCAGAGACGCCGTTGAAACAAGAATTAAAGATTCATCAATACGATTTCTGTTTACCGTAGGATCATACAAACGGAAAGGAAAGGACATTCAGATGGCAAATTCTGTGAGAGGAATTGAAGGGGTCACACTCATTTTGAAGGGAAGTGCGCAGGAAGGAGATCTGGATTATGACTTGGCAGAGAATTTCAACGGTTATATTGGTTCGGAACATATGGACAGCGAGGAACCAGCCATTATTCTATATACCTCCGGAACCACTGGAAAGCCAAAGGGAACCGTTCATGTTCATGGAGGAACAACCGTTAATATATTGAAGGAGGTCAAGTATTATTTAAATTTCAAGGAAAACGATGTTCTTTTCTGGATCACGGACCTTGGATGGATGATGGGACCATGGTCAATAATCGGTGCAAAC
>JAKAYH010000378.1 GCA_021826835.1 Thermoplasmata archaeon
TTTCGCTATTCCGCGATACTTACACTTCAAAAAATAAGTTATAATATTAATAAGTTAAGAAAGTATTATTACCTATTGTTACTTCATAATATTAATACTGACAATCCACCAATGGCTTAAATTAATTTTGTATTCTCACTTAACCATCAAGCTATGGGTTTCACACATAATTAATTTTTTAATGTATACATCAAAGTACTCTAAAATGACGTGTATACATTAAAAAATACCTTAGAATCCTCATTTTTTAGCTGAAGCAATGCATATTTAGCAACGATGTCAGTAAGAGGAAAAATATCATAGATATGTCCTTAAATCCTCGCCGGGTAAATATTGATTTTCGTGCTATGCGAAGGGCCGGATTTGAACCGGCAGACCCCTGCGGGAATGGACCCTGAATCGCATCGGATACCTAAATTCTTGACTTATATGAATGATTTCTCTCAATGGTTCAAAACAAAGAACCTCTCGCCAGGACATTCCCGACCAATTACCAACTATCTCAAGAAATACATAGTGAATGACATAAAGTCCGTTGGAGAGTTATGAAACCTATTGAACATGGCCAGAACCAAATACCTCTCAATATCGATTAGAGTCTGCCTGAATTTCCTTACAGAATACAGCATTGCAACTGATGAAGATATGCTTCACTCCCGAAAGATCCACAAGTCTCGTAGGAGCAATTCAGATAACTTCGTGTCAGCTGATGAGCAGGTTAAGAGCGCATTCGATAAAACAAGAAATGGAAGACACAAAACGATCTTCCTTCTTCTGGCGTATTCCGGAATAAGAATAACTGAAGCTGTAAAGATGCTCCGTGAATTTGACAAGGATAAACTGATTGTCAATTGTGACATAGCCAAATATCCATTATCCTACAATCGAGGCCATAAAAGGGTATCGACGTTTCCTAATATCCTGATAAAATTTCTTCAACAGTTGGGACAATCGAAAATAATGTCGATTATTTTGAATAAAATGGGCTAAAATTTCGATTTAACCCTTTATTTGTCTTATTCTTCTTCCCGTTTCCATTATTTTTCCATGGTTTACGCTGCCCTGTCTTCTCAGGGTAAGCAGTGTGAGAAGGTTGTATCCACCATTTCTGCAAGCCTTATTGCAGAGTACGATTTCCCGGAACCGGTATCGCCAGTGAATATTGCGATGAAATTCCTGTTTTCCTCTATCCGCTTATGGATGTACTGAAGTATCCACACGCTATTCTTGAATTTTTCATCCTCATCCATTTCATTCATATTCTTCATAATTGTAAAGCCGCAACAAGGGAAATAAGGGGAAGGAATGGCATTTTCCATAACTTGCCTGATGGGACTATGATAAATTTAGACTAATTGACTTTCAATAACTACTTTGACTCAGCATGGATTTATAATGCAGAATGCAGATACGATCGCGTGAAAAAACCACAAGGTCATCCAAGCCTAGTTGAAAACTACTTGAAATGTGTGAATCTCATTTCTATTTATAAGTCATCTGGAATTTTGAACCTTGAGGATGAAAAATGGCTTACACCGTCACAGCTACTTGTGCTTAAGAACACCTTATCCGAAGCAAAACGAAAAGGAAGGTATGTTCCTCCCAAGGATGAAAAGGTAAGGGGATATCTCGGTTATATAACTTCAGAGAACGACACGGAGGACTCAGTAGGAGGGCCGACTTATATACCATTTTCCAGGATTACTCACTCAAATTCAGATTCTATTGCTTCAAAGATTACTGGAATGATAGGAAATAAATTAAACAATGAGCCCCTTGAAGCTTTAAGATATAGCATTGATGAACTACTGGATAACATAACAGAACATTCCCAATACAAAAATTCATTTATAATGCTCCAGAATTACCCCTCTTCTCAAATTCTTGAATTTTCAATAATGGATGATGGAATCTCGATTCCAGGAAATTTCAGAAGATACGGCATCATTTTCAAGAATGACTGTGATAGTCTCTCAAAAGCGATGAACGGTGTATCCACGAAAGACACAAATGGTGAGCGAGGGTTTGGGCTTCATTCAGTGTTCAAGCTCTTGACAAGGGGACTTCATGGAGAAGGCGTCATCATCTCTGGAAGAGGTATTTTGAGCAGTAAATTTAGAAATGAACATGAAGGTCCTTTGACAGGATTATACTGCTACCCTGATGATTCAGGTGAAACTACTGTATTTAGAGGTTGTTACGTCGCCTTTAAGGTAAAGACGGATTTGTCACCAAATATGTATGAGTATCTTGAATATTGAATTGAATCGGATTCCAAAATAGGGAATTCTCACGTATAAACTATATATATGGCATGTGTCATACGATATTTATGAGGCTAAGGGTATCGCAGGTTGTTGGTCCAGATCTTGCTACAAGAAATGGTTGCGACAATTTATTTCTCCTATTGGAGCAAAACCCTGACGACGAAGTTATCTTAGACTTCTTTGATGTGACCTCAATTAGTCGTTCATTTGCCCATCAATATCTTATGAAACAGAGTGAATCAGCGAAAACAATTTCAGAGGTCAATGTTCCTCCTGTGGTTAGAAAAATGTTTGAATTTGTTAAGAACCAAAATACCAGGAAAAAACAGGTTGGGGATGACAATACAAAAATCGTAATAATATCGTGAATTTGAGGATTAGGTGTTATTCTAAATTTTACTCATCCGCTTATGGAATACCATGATTTCAGTACTCAGGACCTATATCCTGGAGCTGCTCACCTTCACCTTTATGCCGGAATCGTAGGGATCCTTTCTAGATCGAGAACGACAGAAAAGAGATCCACATTTGCTCTCAGGTTATCCCATTCGGCCTGGAAATCATAAAATGTCTAAACTAATTTGTGTGAACAATTTTATTCTTGTTATATGAAGGTAAATGTTATGGAAACCCGTATTCCCTAGTAACTTTTTTTTGTTGTATGACATGCACACTCTCATGTGCGTGAGAGATGTTGACAATAATTGACATGGTTGAAACATGATGATCATCAAGCTAAATTGATCCTCATGACCTTCTCATGTCATGATGGTATGCATGCAGAATCATACAACATTTACAACAATTCGCTATTCCCTAGGTTCCAGAAGTGTTGTATGAACTCGAGACATAATATAACAAATAAAACAAATCACTATCATAACATTATGTTATTTCTATTATCTATTTACATATAATTCACGGAAATTAAAATCATCTTCCAGGAATAAAACCATGAATTTCATGTATTTTAGTGTGTATCTATGCGCATAATGACGCACAAAAAGAGAGTGAGTTTATTCATCGATAGTGAGCTTCTAGACAGTGCCAGATCTTATGGGCTTAATCTTTCAAAGTTCATGGGTAATGGACTAAATGTCTTTTTTTCATCGGTTGAGAAAGGTTATTCGTGGAAGTGGGAAAATGCGTTATGCGAAGGGCCGGATTTGAACCGGCGGACCCCTGCGGGAATGGACCCTGAATCCATCGCC
>JAKAYH010000379.1 GCA_021826835.1 Thermoplasmata archaeon
CAGGAAACAAATTCGTGAATGAGGCTAAGAGACAAGTTTTTGGTCGTGTTGGAATTGACCTATTGGCTGGACCGAGCGAGGTATTAATTCTTGCTGATGAATCAGCCTGCACTGAAAAGGTAGTCTATGATCTTCTTGCCCAAGCAGAGCATGATACCGCCGCGAGAAGTTGCCTCATCACAAATTCAAGAAGTCTTGCCAATGATGTTATAGATAAAATGGAATATTATATAAGCACTCTTGAAACTAAAGAAATCCTCAAGGAATCATGGGCAAATAAGGGTAGTATTCTCCTCTGTGACACAATAAATGAGGCAATAGAAGCAGCCAATGATTATGCACCTGAGCATTTGGAACTGCACCTATCTCCAGAAAACAAAGAACTTGCATTTAGTAAACTGTATAATTTTGGTTCTCTATTTATGAATGAGGATACCCCGGTTGTCTTCTCAGATAAACTCATAGGCACAAACCACACGCTTCCCACAAACAGAGCTGCCAGATATACTGGTGGATTAAGTGTGGGGGCTTTTATAAAGATATTGACATATCAGGAGGTCATTAAAAAGGAATCATTATACAATCTTGCAGACCGTGCACAGAGACAGAGTAAATTAGAGGGTCTTGCAGGGCATGCAAAATCAGCTGAACTGCGGACTAAAATCAGGGATCAGGAAATAATAGTATGAAGTGATTAATAATGATGAATAGTAACAAATGGGGAAGCATTATGGAGGCCCCTAACATTAAGGTAAACCCTCCGGGTCCAATATCTACAGGAATGCTCAGGGAGCAAGATCTTTTAGAAACTGAATCCAGATCATACACAAAGATTTTCAGGACGGCCTTTGATTTTGGACGAAATGCTACGATAGTAGATATGGACGGAAACGTTTTCATCGACTTATTTGCTGGGGTCAGCGTTATTAACATGGGTCATGGAAATCCGGATGTAATTAATGCAATAAAAAATCAAGCTGATAAATTAACACACATCACTGAAGTTCCCACGGAAGCTAGGATTTCTTTCCTTAAAACGCTTGATTCTACTCTTCCTGGTAAAATGAAGGGGAAATCAAAGATTTTTACCACAGTAACAGGGGGTGATGCCTGTGAATTGGCAATACAAATGGCCCGATTTAAAACCGGGAAAAAGGTAATCGTTGCATTCGGAGGTTCATATCATGGCATTGCAGGAAATATAGTTTCAACAACGGCAAACCCTCATTATAGAGAATACTCTGGAAACGATTATATCAATACTTATCATCTTCCATACCCATACCCATATAGATTCCCGCAAAAGGTTGAACCTGAAGAAATGTCAAAAATAGTTGTTGAAAATTTGGAGAATCTCATAACAGATCCTTACTCAGGTATAGGCGGCATTGCAGGAGTGATAGTTGAACCTGTTCAGGGAGAAGGTGGATACATTGTGCCACCTAAGAATTTCTTGCCACTTTTAAGAGAAGTTACGGAAAAGTACAATGTGCCATTAATAGTTGATGAAGTTCAAACAGGTATAGGTAGAACAGGGAAAATTTGGGCTTCTGAGCATTACAATATAACCCCTGATATTATGACAATTTCAAAGAGTGTGGGGGGTGGAATACCAATATCCATGATTGCCTATAATCAGGATTATGATAAGGATATTCCATCAGGTTTTCATCTTGGTACATACAGAGCAAATCCACTTGGTTTAGCCGCAGGTAATGTGATTCTTCAGAAATTAAAAAACGAATCATTCATGGCAGAGGTTCGAAAGAAAGGGCAATATGTTATGGAAAGCCTAAAAAAACTTGAGTCTGAAAACAAACATGTTGGAGATATACGAGGATTAGGATTCATGATCGGAGTAGAGTTTGTCAAGAACAAAAAGACAAAAGAACCATATGGGGATTTGGCGCAGAAGATTAAGACAGAAATGTTCAACAGGGGAGTGTTAATACATACCTGTGGTCACTACGCAAATGTTATCCGATTTATGGCTCCCTTAACAATTGAACAGAAACTCCTGGAAAGGTCCCTTGATATATTTGCAGAAGTGGTAAATAACATTTCAAAGTCAAATTAATCTCCTTTCCACATGGAGATTTCATTCGAATTAGAGATTTCGGTATTATAAGTTAATCAAAATTTGTATTTCCGGTTCTGAGAAAGTTTGGTTGCATTATGAATACAAGCAATAATATAGCGAATAACATAGCGAAAATGAAACCTGTAGACATTAGATATGAGTTAATATTGTTCTGTCCATCGAAAAGGAAGAATAAACCATCTATGCCCGCAAGTAGTACTGAGAAAAAAAGACCAAGAGCGCTCATCAACATTTTCCTCTCTTCGGTTCCTGCAGATATGAAGAGAATGCCTATGGATAACAATCCAATAAGTATTCCAATGAACATATGAGCCATGACTATGGGAAAACCTCCGTATGGGCCGTATCCCATCATCATAAAAGTGGACATAACTGGAATAACCACGAAAAGATTAATGTACATTCCTAGAAAGAATTGAATAAACAGTAAAAGAAAAAGTATAAACAGCATGGATGTCAAACCATTGGTCATCATTTTCTTCATTGCTATCATGGAGAAATAGAAGGGGTGAGAATTTATTAACTTTATGTTTGTTAATCAAAGTAGCTAATTTTGCGTGGAAGCCTGTAATTTAAAGACAAATCAAGGCTTTGTAGGAACAATCATAAGAATCCTTAATTCAATAAAACGAGAAGTCCCAGCGTTATCTGGGGAGAAGTCATTAATAGAAATTGGGTTGTAAGACCACATTTAAATTTAACATATGACTATACAATGCATACTGGGAAGCGAACCAAAACAGGTTTCATAACTTTTTTCCGGTTTGAGAAATTTCTGATACATAATGCAAGTGAAATGCAAGCATGTATCTAAAAAAAGTTACAATATTTCCACAGATAAATTAAAAACATTGATATTTGGATAAAAAAAGGGAGCGGGGTAAATTTCATCCCCTCAACAGCAAGTTTGGTATTACACTAATCAGATTGCATGAAGAAATATGGAGAAATTCTCCTACTTAAGGCTGTTTTTTTATTATGGATACTTTCCTCATTTTAGGGAGATACATTGGATTTATCACTTTTCATATCGCTGTTGCATCTTATAATTTCTTCAGCCATTCGGTTAGAGTCCTGAGTGTTAATTTTTCTCAAGTTTTCAACGATGAATAATCTGTCCTCATGTGTTCTGTTTTGGCTAAGTTTGTACTTTGCATATATCTTGTCTATTTTTATGGTGAAACCTTTTACGCCTTTAGACATTTTTGAATAATATGGTTCTTGCATTTTTTCCCTTAAGTCCGTGTCCATCTCATAATATTCAAGTATTTTATTCAGGATATCAATATTCTTTTCATTATCAATTGTTTTAAAATATCCTTCGAGATGGGCAGTCATATAATCCCAAGTCGGAACCGCTTCTTTTGCTCTGTAC
>JAKAYH010000380.1 GCA_021826835.1 Thermoplasmata archaeon
GTTGTCAGGGTCGCTTCTGTGAGCAATAATTCCTAAATATATTTGAGCCACTCCATTATGGGATCATCTTCCTCCTTGAGCTCAGTTGAAGATGTCCCGCTTGCACTAACGGTCGAAAACCTGTAAAAGTATATCCTAGAACCCTTCTCCACTCCATACATAATATGTTCAACATATTTTCCTTCTGGAAGATGTGCCATGGCTTCTGGGAATTCTGGAGAAAAGTGAACCTCGACCTTGTCGCCATTCTGGTATAAATGATATGAAGAATTGGACGCTATATATTCTTTCAGTTTTTTTGTTTCTATGGATGGTCCCATTGTTTCATGAGTTAATCTTTCTATAATACCATTGGCATCATTTTCAAATTAATGCATAAACTAATTATTAATAAAAATATATCTAATTCATGCAGTATATAACGGAAGAAGATGTCTCAAAAAACCTAACGATGTCAGAAACAATAAAAATACTGGATGAAGCTTTCAATGAGTGCGGACATGGGAGAGCCTATTATAAACCAAGAGAACGAATAACTTACATCGGAGGGGTATTCAACACAATGCCAGGTATAATAGAGAAATTCCATGTTGCAGGTCTTAAGACTTATATAGCTACACGCTCAGGAGCAAGGTTTGTCGTAGTGTTATTTGATACAGAAACATCTGATCTTCTGGCACTCATTGAGGCAAACAAGCTTGGCCAAATAAGAACCGGTGCTTTGCCTGCAATGGTCTCTAAAAAGCTACTTCGTGCTCAAGAACAAAATCTCTGCATTATTGGTTCTGGCTATCAGGCAGAGACACAGCTCGAAGGTATGATCTCAGCACTGAACATAGGAAAAATATCCGTATATTCACGCAACTTTGATCACGCCAAGGACTTCGCGAAGAGAATGTCTGAAAAATTTAAGATCGATATAGTGCCTTTTAGAAACGCAGGGGGAGCCCTCGCATCATCCACAATTGTCAACACAGTAACGGATTCCAACAACCCCATATTTTCCAGATCAGATTTAGGGGAAGAGTACCATCTTAACCTGTGTGGTGCGAATCTTCCGAGACGAAGGGAAGTCGCAGAGGATGCAATTGCAGACAGCGAAATAATAGTTATCGAGGATATGGACCAGGCACTGAAAGAATCTGCGGAGATCAAAAGCTACGTGAAGGTTTACGGAAAAGACAAATGTATCAATCTTAAGGACTTTGTATTAGAGAGCTATCATAAAAAAAAGAGGAGTGTCTTTAAGTCAATGGGTATAGGCTTAGAGGACGTTGCCGCTGGTTATCTTGTATTGAAAAATATGAAACTTATATGAGAATTTCCAGCTGGGTCAGCGATTCAGCTTGTAGGTTATCTCAATCTAGAGTGTGTATGCATCGACCCACAGAAATACTTTCATTAACTCACCTATGGAATCAATAACGTTGACTTAAGAGCCGATTCAAGATCCGGGAATTTGAATACGTAACCGTATTGAAGTGCCTTTTTCGGAATCACTTTTTTTCCATGAATAATAAGGTCAGAAACCTCACCCATTCTTAACCTTACAAGGGTTGCTGGTATCTTTATTTTCGCTGGCCTGTTAAGAACCCTCCCGAGTGTTTTAGCAAATTCTGCCATTGTAGTGGATTGAGGAGATACGGCATTTAACGCACCAGTTATTTTCTCATTATCAAGTGAGAAAAGAACTAAGCCAACCTCATCGCTCATGTGAATCCACGCGAGCCATTGGTTCCCTGGCCTTATCGGGCCTCCGAAACCTGTCTTGAAAATGGAGACAAGTTCCGGCAATCCCCCTCCTGATGCTGAAAGCACAAGGCTGGTTCTTACGTTTACAACACGAACTCCATATTCTTCAGCTCTGTTCGCTGCTTTTTCCCATTGATAGACAAGGTCTCCAAAGAAATCGTTTCCCTTCGACGAATCTTCGTCCATTTCAACATCAGTGATTTTATCGTAACCATAGTAACCTGCTGCTGTGCCATTAATGAACACCTTAGGCCTAATCTCACATTTTGACATTGCTTCGACAATCTGATCAACTGTTTTCACGCGTGACTCAATAATTTTTTTCTTGTATTCGCTGGTCCATTTCTTAAAAATTGGTTCACCCGTGAAATTTATGACTGCTGATGAACCATCTATTTCTTTCTCCCACTCTTGATTCTCTGGAGTAAATTCCACAACTTTTTTTCCAGGAAACATAACTTCTGTCTTTTCTTTATTCCTTGAAAAGAACTTTATTTCATTACCACGCGAGAGCAGAGCTTTTGCGATCTCAGATCCGATTAGACCATTCCCCCCAAACAGGGAAATTGTTAGTGAGTTCTCTTTGTATTTGTCTCCCATTTTAATTTACTCTTTCTCAGCAACTTTCGCGGCAGGACTCTTAAAGACTCGGTCTCGATTCCGTCTTTTCATGACTATTTCGGAAGCAATACTTAATGCAATTTCGAATGGAGTAACCGCATTTATATTTATACCAATCGGTGCACTAACAGCATCTAAAAATTCATCTGAAACTCCTATTTTCTTCAACTCCTCAAAATCCCTTGCAATCCTTTTCCTGCTTGCCATTAAGCCGACATACGCAGCACTATGATGAGACAGGGATTCGAGAGTTTCAATATCCCTTTCGCCCTTTGTGAGTATAACTATGAAATCATCTTCGTTAACATGCAGTGTATCGATATCAAAATTAAGATCTGAAATAATTTCGTCAGGATCGTTTGTGATGTTTGGTGCATGATTTACCAGCACAACGCTGAAGCCCATTTTTTTTCCTAGAGCAATAAGTTCATTCTCTACATCATCCTTCCCGCCCTGTCCAAAAATTATGAGTCTTTGTGCAGGTTTAAAGGGCTCAAGAAAAACCTCTATTGTTCCGCCACAGAAGGTTTCAACGTAGATGTCGTTTTCGCTCTCTTTTGAGATCATAGCTTGAAGGCCATCTTTAGCGGTATCGAGATGTATCCTAATTGTTCTCGGCTCGCCAGTGATTAAAGTTTTGCGCGCTTCGTCGATGATCACAGATTCAGGGCATGCACCACCTAACGAGCCGTAAATAACCTGGGCGTCTTTTACTATAACCCTGAAGCCAGGTTTTGCAAGTGCAGAACCTTCAGATCGGACAACGGATGCCACCACAAATGTTGATTTTTCGTTTTTCAAATGCTCAAGTTCTGATATATAGTCATAATCACCCATATACTCCGATTGAAATCTGATTAATCTAATTTCGTATTATTCGAATAAGTATCACTCGCCTTATGTGTTCATCCTCATTGAGCACAGGCATAATGCGCAATTTTTATAGGATTCTCGATAAAAGTTATCATTTATGGATAACGTTTTGTGATTCATGATACGATAACTGATAAGGTAAAATTTAGAGCAATATTTATATCAGTCAGTTCCTTTAGCGTGCTTACAAGAGGAAGATGATAATTGCATAAGTACAGTTTGAT
>JAKAYH010000381.1 GCA_021826835.1 Thermoplasmata archaeon
ATCACAGTCTATCCCAATCTTCTTCAGTATATCCCTGATATCAGAATCAGATATCTCTGCACTAAGTAATTGTAAATAAATAACATTTATTTTATACTAGGAATGCCTATTATATTATGGCAAAAGTTTTGGATAAGGAAAACCTTGTCAGGAGAACACGTGAAAAATACCTCAGGGTATCAGAATCCTTTAACGAACTTTCCAGGAGATTATGGGCAGCTAATGAGAGTATTTCCCTGGGATATGGTGGTGTGGAAGTGGTATCATTGGCCACAGGCATATCCAGGCCAACAATAGAGAAGGGAATAATGGAGATTGTTGATAAAGATTATCCTAAGGATCGCACGAGACGAGAGGGTGGCGGCAGAAAGGAACTCTCATACATGAATCCGGGAATCATGGTGAAACTGAGGCAGATCGTGGACCCCTCAATATCTGGAGATCCACAATCATTGCTGCTATGGGTAAGCAGAAGCACACGCAGGCTGTCAGAAGAGATGGCCAACTATGGGTATACAGTGAGCCATACAAAGGTTCGTAATCTCCTGTTTAATATGGGATTCAGATTGAAGGCAAATAGAAAGAATGTGGAGGGGAAGAGCCATCCTGACAGAAACGAACAGTTCCAGCACATAAACGATACTGCAATGGCATTCATGGAAAGCAACGACCCTGTAATATCCGTGGATGCAAAGAAAAAAGAACTTATAGGAAACTTTAAAAATAATGGAAGAGAATGGAAGGCTCCCGGAGAAGTGGATGAGGTCAATGTGTATGATTTCCTTTCAAATGCTGAAGGAAAGGCAATCCCCTATGGTGTATATGACATAAAGCCAAACGAGGGATGGGTAAACATAGGCATAGATCATGACACCGCTGAATTCGCCGTAGAATCCATAAGAAGGTGGTGGAATCTCCTTGGTAAGAAGAGATATCCCAGTGCAAGTAGGCTGATGATAGCAGCAGATGGTGGTGGATCCAATGGTTCAAGAGTAAAACTGTGGAAGATTGAACTGCAGAAGTTCGCAGATGAATCTCATCTTGACATAACAGTCTGCCACTTCCCTCCAGGCATGAGCAAATGGAACAAGATCGAGCACAGAATGTTCTCATACATTACCATAAACTGGCGGGGAAAACCCCTGACATCATACGAAACCATAATTGAACTCATAGGCAACACACGAACAAAGAACGGGTTAAAGATAACCACAGAGATTGATAGGGGAATATACGAAACAGGAAAAGAGATATCAGATGAGGATCTGGAAAAAATAGCACTGGTCAAAGATACATTCCATGGAGAGTGGAATTACACAATACAGTCACGAAAAGAATAAAATGAAATGTTATTTGTTTCCGAGTCCTAAGTGTGATTATTTCTAAGACCAACAATTTTTTTGACAATTAATTCTAGAGTTTGACTAGTGTGTCCCTCCTCCTTTGATTTGTGCAGAATCTTGGTTATTATTAACGGATTCTTGGCGGCTTGTTCTTTCCTACATATCTCAAACTCTTTTTGATAGTCTTTTAATAAATTATCAAAATACTCTTCTTCTATTTCTTTCTTTAGTATTTCACCAATATTATTCTCAAAACATGAAAAATTTTCGTCTACAATCGAGGGAAAATCCTCAACTTTTCCTCCAAGCAATTTTAAAAGCCGGTGATTTATTTCAACATTAGGATTCTTGGATTTCTTATCATTATCCCATACCACGTAAACCGGAATTTCGAGACTATTGAATATTACAAAAGGTCTATCGATATTTGGTTTGCCGCTGCAAGGGATTACAGATATCCCTAGAGCATCAAAATTGTAGTTTAACAGCTCTGCCTCTCCTAAAATCGCTCCTCTATCTTCTTCTCCCTCAACAAGCACGACAGTATCAGCAAAAAACCCCTCATTCATCCAAGGCGTCATTATAGCACGCAATCTTGGCTTGAGGGTACTCTCGGAATACGTTCCTTTTGGTTTATCATTAACTTCGTCGAGTTTTTTTGCCAGTTCATCAAGTTTCCCCCATGTTATCTTAGTCTGTTTCTTTTTAGTCCCGTTAGACTGAGTTTTGTGAAATCTTCTTGCTAAGTCGAATTGGTCTATATGAAATAAGAGAGGTGAATGAGTGGTATAGATAACCTGGATATCAGAAATGACATTTTGTATTCCGTTACATGCTAACTCGTGGATTACCTTTAGGAGATTCCTTTGTCTGTTTGGATGTTGAAAGAGCTCTGGCTCTTCTATGGCTAGTATTAGGCTTGGCACGGACTTTGTGGAGTCATCAACGCCAACATTTGTGTTCTGGGGCCTGGCAGCCAGATATTGTAGTAGGGTCATTATAAATGCCCTTTGTGATCCGTTACCAGATAAGGCTACTGGTGCTTCGTACCCATCTTCTACGAGAAATGCATTTGCTTTTATATAAGAGAATATATCAAGTTCGTCGGTTATCCACCTTATTTTAACTCCAACCCCTGGAGCATACATGGATAGCATTTGCGAAAGTTCGGTTTCCAATGCATTAATCTCACCGCCACTCAAGATTTTTTTATATTTATCTCTTGTATCACTGTTTAATTGCCTCAATTCTTCCTTTTCTGTCAGGATCTTCCTTACAGTTAAATCCATCAATTCACTAAGAACGGAACCTCTCGACTCTGTTGCGTCCAGAGAAGCCTCTCTGACCGCTGGTATGGGCAGAAATTTCACGTATTTGTCAATCTTCCCTCCACCAACCTCTTTGTAACCAAAAAATTGGTGTTCATCTTTTATAAGATCACATTTACCAGTATTGTTCCTCTCCCATTCTTCCAAGGCATTGGAAATTTCCTCCTTGGTTTTTGCTTCCGGGAGATCAGAAAAATTTTTTTTAAGCTCGTTATACTTACTCCTCATATCTGCTGCTCTGAGAGGAGTTCTAAGGGAAGAAAAATCAGGATTGCTAAGCTTTTGCCCATAATATCGCTGATGGCTTTTATCACAAGGGTAGTGCATCTCTTTTATAATACAAAGTTCTGAGTTGTGAATATACGGCTTGAATTCGTCTAAAGCTTCGTCGCTCAGTTTATTAAAAACAACAGAAATTACAATCGGTGAACTTATTTCTTCATTATAAAAATCTTCCTTCTCATATTTAGCGTTTGAGGCAAAAAACAACTCCAATGATTTTAGTAACGAGGATTTTCCAGCTCCATTAGAACCAAGCAAAGCAGTTAAATTATCAAATGATATGCATACGTCATAGAGAGAACGAAAATTCCTGACATGAAGTTCCTTTATCATCATAGGCTTTCAAATAACGATATGCCATTTAACTGATATTAATATTTCCCTCCGTGCTATGGCAATTATATCCCGTCAGATAAATAATTATTTTTTGTGTGATTTCTTGTTGAAAACATTGGGTACCGAAAGGTTTATATTGTGTGTGGTAATTACCATACATGACTGTGATACCGCATAAGG
>JAKAYH010000382.1 GCA_021826835.1 Thermoplasmata archaeon
TAAGTGAATCGCTGATCGAACAAAATACTTTATATCTAATGGACCAGAAAATTGTACGCCCTCAGATAGAAGGGGTACCAATCAATTTCGAAAGATATCGAACCAAGATGGTAAAGAATGAACAGGACGAAGTAATATTGACTGTAAATTACGATACTTCACCAGATCCATCAGCAGAGCCTGCAAGAGGATTTGCTAAGATAGCTCAAACTCTATCAGGATTGCTAAATTTCAAAATAGGAGATACTGGAGGCAATTTCTTTTATACCGTTACAGATGGAAACCTTCTATCCAATACTCATATTTTCAAAATAATGGATGGCGATGGAAAAAATGAGATGTACTCAGCTAAACATAAGATGATGGCATTAGCAAAGGAATATATTGAGATAACGGAACTTGACGGAACAATCCTACTTAGAAGTGAGTATAGAGGGTACAAAAAACTTATTGAAGTTCTGGACAAAGATGGAAACATAACAGCTAATTTACATGCCCCAATTTTATCAATGAGAGATAGATGGAAGCTGGAATTTACCGGAAATGCAGACAGACTTCTCGTGTTGATTATGGCCGCAATAATGAGTGAAATGGGTAACCGTTAGTATCAATTTAATTCTTTACAATCTATTACTTCAAAAAGAATAACTTATGGACTTTTCGTTTAATTTAGATGGATTATAGTGCAACCACAAGTGGGATATTCTCAAATATTTAGATAATGCTATTTTGGGTGAAGTGAAAAAAGTATAGTTTGAGATTGGGCGGTTATGAGATTGAGAATGGAAATAACTCTTGAATCGAACTAAATTGCTCCTTCATGTATCAATTCCATAATTTCACGGTCATTAAATGGACCTTCTATTGCTACCGGCATTAGCATAATATCATCAAGTTCTGGCTCTTCGTATGATTCTTCCTGAACCTCATTCTCATCAAGATCATCTATAATGTCGTCGAACCATATTATATAGGAATTGACACCATACTTAATGACTTTCATATCTTCCCGGTCAACCCTGATTACTGCACTTGACTTTTCGCTTAATAAGCCATAAAGATATCCAACTAATATATTTTCACTAATTGATCCAGTTCCACCGTATTCAGGATCTCCCATAACCCTTAGAGAGGATAAAATTTCAAAACTTCTCTTTTCATCCAACTTCATTTAGTCTTTATGTTAGAGTTGAATTAAAAACTTTCATTGTTATTGAATTTCAAAATTAGCTTATTTCTGGCTGTTTACTTCCATTGACTCTTCCCTTTTTGAAAATCGTTACCATCTCCCCTACAATTAAACCCAGAGAGATAAATATGGCTATGGCAATATATGAAAATATCCAAGGCTGGCTTATGATGAGATACGCAATTTCTCTTACAGCAAACAGACTTAAAAACAGAATACTGAGAATGTATGGTCTTTGATATGTAATTTTTCCAGAAACATATTTTATTTCAATTTTATTGGTTATTTGAATTCCCAGTAAGACTCCACAGATTGTAGCAAGAACCAAAATATAATATAGGTAACCACCAAGTGTTGGAGCCCCAATTAATGTTATATAAGCAAGTATTGAATATAAAACTATAATCCCTGCCATCCTTTGAGGGCTAATGCTTCTATTTCTGCCAATTCTCTTTATTCTTAAAACTAAAATCAATACGATAAAAATCAATAAGAAATATGCGCTGTTTAAGCCTTGTGGGTTGTTATTCGTATTTGTTGTTACGGAAGTTAGGATCATCTGAAGGATTTATCCATCATCCCTATTAAACCTATTCAACAGTTGGTGATCTGTCAAATAGACCTTCTTCTGGTATTTCAAGAGAGTTTTGCTTTACTGATCGGATTTCAACAATTTTGTTATATATTTCACTCCTCATTTCAAATTGTAATGGTTCCTTTCTTTCTAGAAATAAGGAACGAATCTTTGTCCCACTAAAGTGGATCTTATGAGAGTCATCGTGTGGGCATATATCATCATTTGAAATTTCTGCACAAACCTTACAGTAATATGCCTCCTTCAGAAAAACTGGCTGAATTCCTATATCCGTAAATGTCATAACATAATCCCTTGCAGCGTAAGGACTATAGAATGTTCCAACTCCCGCGTGATCCCTTCCTATGACAAAATGGGTACATCCCAAATTTTTTCTCATAATCATGTGCATTATTGCCTCCTTTGGTCCTGCATATTGCATTGCATAAATAAGTGGCATAAGAATGGTTCTCTCCCTGGGCAAATACTTTTCGAGATATACGCGATAAGATTGGAATATCTCCTGATCTGAAAAGTCTCCACTCTTCTTTGGTCCCAAGACAGGGTTTATGAATAAGGCGTCTGTAGAGAGTAGAGAATATTTATGAAGGAATTCGTGCCCCCTATGAGGAGGATTTCTTGTCTGAAATGCAGTCACCGTTTTAAAACCTCTCATATTGAACAGTTCTCTAAGTTTATCTGGATCGGGTTGCAAATATGAAAAATGTGTATCATAATTACTGATTCCTTTAATACGGCCAGAAACAAATTTATTTCCCTTTTCAAGTGTACTTCTTACCCCAGGATGATCATGATTTATTGTACCAAATATTCTCTGACAATATTCATATATATCGAGGGAAAACTTTTCTCCTACTCGCATGATTGCAACGATCTTATTATTAAATTCCAGTGCGATGTCATCACCTTCCATAAATCCATATAATTCATGTTCTTTGACAGGAAGAAGAATTGGAATGGACCAGACCAGGCCATTCAACATTCTCCCCTCGCTTGATATTTCCATTGTTTCCTCATAATTATGAAATGAATCGACTGGACTAAGAATTCCGATCTTTAACAAACTTAGAATAATATAGATACGCTCATCTATAACCACTCTTGGTAAAACATCAAATCCTGAATTTTGCAGATCTGGAATTTTGACCCTAGAACCACCATGATATGGGGGTATCATTGAGAGTCACCGAAATTTGATGTGTGAATGCCACATTCTTTGGACCCATTTTCCCACCACCATCTTCCATCCCTTTCTCCTTCTCCAGGAAAAACAGGTCTGGTACAGGGTTGGCAACCTATGCTCCTATATCCCTTGTCATAAAGTCTATTTGAGGGTATTCCTAGGTTTTGAATAACTGCATTTACCTTCTCGTCTGTCCACTCTATTAGTGGATTAATCTTCGTCAATCCGTTTGTGTTTTCATACATCTTGGATCTTTTCCTTTCCTCCGTCTGAGTGGATCTTATTCCTGAGATCCAAGCTTTTTTACCACATAACAACTTTGAAAGTGGATCTACTTTCCTGATTTTACAGCATAATTTTCTCTTTTCAATGCTTTCATAAAATAGTTGAGGGCCGTTTTGTAAAAGCATTGTTTGAAGTGGCACACTCTCAGGCACTAAATAGTTCAGCTTAATTTCATAACGCTTTGATATCTCATCAATAAATTCGTAA
>JAKAYH010000383.1 GCA_021826835.1 Thermoplasmata archaeon
ATATATATGATTCCCGTGAGGCCACCGATCCTTTTTCCAAGAGTCATGGAAACAAAGGAGGCGTAGCCTTCGTTGGAATGGGATGTCCCGATAAAAATAAGCACCGGGATAAGAGTTAGAAAGGAGATGGAAAATGATATGATTGTAACTTCTGGAAGGGCAGATCCAGCGTATAGTGCCATCAAAGGGAACAGAGCTACAAAATCTAGAAATGGACCTATAGACGAGAATGACTGAAAAAGTACATGAGCAGAAGTAATTTTCATCAGGAACGGAAAATGGTACCGCTTAAATAAATTTTTATGTAAGTGAAGTAAACTTCACTTTTTCTCATATTCAGAGGAATTCCTCTAAATCCGCCTCTTGGAGCTGTTTTATAGGCTGCTTTATCAGCGGTGTTTTCATTACTTCATCTTTGGATTCATATGTTGGGTCGTTGCTTTCATAGAATATGCCTATTGGGATTCTGTCACCCCATTCTGCTGCTTTTTTGAACGCAGCCATCAGATCTGAGGTATCGTGTTTTTCGTCCTCCAGATGATATACCCTCTTTCTGAAGAAATCAAAGGTGTTATCTTTGTTATACGTAACACAGGGACTGAAAACATCCACTATCGAAAATCCCTTATGAGAGATTGCTTTCTTTATTGTTTCTACCATATGTTTCACGTCACCAGAAAATTCCCTTGCCACAAAGGTTGCGCCTGCTGAAAGAGCCATTGAGAGCGGGTTGATTGGCGGTTCAATATTTCCGTCGGGTGTTGTCTTTGTTTTCATTCCGATCATAGATGTCGGAGAAGCCTGTCCGGTAGTCAGCCCGAATATCTGGTTATCTGAAACGATGTATGTAATATCTGGATTTCTCCTGGCACTGTGGTAAAAATGCTGTGTGCCCTCATTGTATCCGTCCCCATCACCACCATAGGCTATAACAGTAAGAGCTGGGTTAGCCCACTTTATGGCTGATGCTACAGGCAGAGATCTTCCGTGAATACCATGAAAACCATAGGCCCTAACGTATTCCGGCATGTTGCTTGAACATCCGATACCTGACACGATAACGGTATTCTCTGGAGTTATTCCCAGCTGTGAAAGGGCCATAGGTATGGCAGTTAATTGGGCATAATTTCCACAACCAGGACACCAGTCAGCCTTTACACTTCCCTTAAAATCATTCATTGTCACCATCTATATCACTTCCCCAATTCCTTCTTAATTTGTGCAGCCAGTGCACCCGGGTAGAAGGATTCCCCATCATATTTTGTTATGAGTTCCCCTGAGACTCCTATCTCAGACGATATCAGTCTCCTTAATTGTCCGGTGTAATTATTTTCCACAAATACAACTTTTTTCTTTCCTTTTACAATATTCTTTATGTCAGGATTTACAGGATACGGTCTGTTGATCTCTATGGCACCAATTTTTACACCCTTTGATCTGAGTATATCAATAGCCTCCTCAACTGCACCCTGCGTTGATCCCCATTGAATTACTGCATATTCGGCATCATCCATCATATAGGTTGGAGTTGGAGGTAGTTCTTTCATGTAAGTTTCCAGTTTCCTCATTCTCTTTTCCATTATTTTTCTCCTTATCTCTGGATCAGTTACAGCATCGCTTACCACGTCACCCTTTTCATCGTGCTCATCAGAATCCTCGTTATGCATCAAATTGGGAGTTCCAGGAAGGGCTCTTAGGGAAATGCCTGTTTCAGTGTATGCATATCTACTGTAATCTTTCTCGTTTCCCTTGGCTACCTCCGGTCTAACGATGTTCTGGCTTAGATCCAGGTTTTCTATAGTTTCATAGTGCTCTGCAAGATACAGGTCAACCATAAGGAACACTGGCATCTGGTACTTCTCAGCAAGGTTCAGAGCCTCTCCAGCCATATAATATGTTTCCTCAACGTTTCTCGGGGAAAAGATGGCCTTCGGAAAATCTCCCTGAGATGCTCCAATAACCTGAAACAGGTCTCCCTGCTCGGTTTTTGTGGGTAATCCTGTTGATGGACCAGCCCTCTGTGCTTCATATACCACCAATGGAACCTCCATTTCTGCGGACATACCTACAGCCTCAGTCATCAGGGCGAAACCTCCACCTGAGGACCCTGTCATTGCGCGAATGCCGGCATAATTTGCACCAATTGCCATGTTAATAGCAGAAATTTCATCTTCTGTTATCTTAACAAACACACCGAATTTTTTACTGTGTGCTGCAAGATAATGTATTATGGATGATGCTGGAGTCATTGGATAGCCGAAATAGGCCTTAAGGCCAGCTCTCACGGCACCCATTCCTGCCGTTTCACCGCCAGATATAAGGTAGAATCTCTTGTTCTGTGTCTGCAGTGTCTTATTAGATTTTCCATATTTTTCAATAAAAGTATCGTAACCTTCCTTTGCGGCCTTTACATTCAGTTCAGCAATATCTCCCTTGCCCCCGAATTGATCTCTTATGACTCCTGCAAGAGTCTCGAAATCCATTGACAGATAACCAAAAACGGCTCCTATTGCCACTGTATTCTTCAGAAGGGTGTTTCTACTGTATTTCTGTGCAATTTCACCAAGAGGCAGACCGCAGTATTTCGCATTATCATACTTTTTAAAATCACCAAGACCGGTATCGTATACTGCAATCCCATCAAGTGGAGATGCCCCGCCTTCATTAATTTGAGGATTTGTATGCCTTTCCAATGCATCTTTATTCAGTGCTATAAGTATGTCCAAACCATCGCCCTGATTTTTTACCCTTTTGTTTGAAGCCCTTATCTGATACCACGACTGGCCCCCTCTGATTATACTTTGATAGTAATTGTATGTTTGAACATGCAATCCATTCCTAGAAAAAACCTTGCCTATTATGAGTCCAGCGGATTGAACGCCATCTCCAGCCGCCCCGCCTACTCTAATAATAACTTCGTTTTGATCCATTACAAATCACATACCTTTATCTCATCAACCTATAAATTTTTTTAAAAAGGAAATGAACTATTTATGTATATTTTTCATTGCATACTATTAATAGTAGTATTGAAAATTACTTCAACCGGATGTTTGATTGGACGGAAACTTAACCCTGTATTTTATTAGGTTGAAAGTTCATGGATATGAGAATTGCCGACAATAAAATGGCTCATTGTAAGGAGGCAGAATTTTCAGTCAGAAGTGATTCCGGTAAAATTATAGCATCTTCTCAGGTTGAATGAAATTGATTGTGTTTCTAATTTATTATGACGACAGACATGATTTTGAATAAGAAATGTTCGGAATCTTTTCCCGATACCTGATATCGCATGTTATCTTGTTGCAGTACCCACGTATGTTAAAAAGATCAAAATTTTTTGAAAATAGCCATTTTTAATTTCGGACACGTATATAGTTAAAATGTTACTCATCAACAGCGGAATTATATTTATGGCATCTGAAATACTCTCACATCTAAAGAATATAGAGTTCTC
>JAKAYH010000384.1 GCA_021826835.1 Thermoplasmata archaeon
AGTCGAGAAAAATCGTCTATTCAGTATCTCTGCCTTCATTCAAACTCTCTTCGTTTTAATAAGTAAAGTAGGTATTGCAAGGGATAACAACAATTTTGATATGGTAAGCTGTGAAGGAAAAATCTGGTCCAACATTTACAATATGGAGTATAATAGGGGCTACTTATTTTTGCTCCATAAAAGTTTCCACTTCTGTTCATTATTGATTGTAAAAGAATCCTGATATTAAAACAAATTTTTAGTCTTCAAAAGATAAGCTTAATGACTCTTAAGAAATCACGCTTATAAGGATCAGAATGAAAGTTCCAAATAAAAAACAGATATTGACATTTCTTATCATTCTTATGCTTCTAGGATATGGGATTCTCTTTTTGGCATCAATATTGTAAAGAGTTTTCTCAACAATAAGTTGAAAAACTAATTTGAAGGAGACATTCAAAATCCTTTTGGAATTAACGATTTATAAACAAAATTTTGACGATTGGTTTATTAGAACAACAAAAGTAAAAAATCGAATTCCATAGTTATTAATTGTAATTGTTTGAAAGTACCATGGGTTAATACAAAAAGATAATATGTAACTTAACATGATATCATTACTGAAATAAACCTGCTAAAATATTGGATCCATGTCTGGTAATATATACGTAATTCATGGATTAAGAACATTGGAGGAATGAAAATGAATAAAATAATCGAAAAGAGAAACGGAGAGACTGAGGAGTTTCAGGCTAGAAAAATAACTGAAGCTATTTTTAAAGCGATGTTATCTGTGGGAAAGGGAAATCTGGATGATGCGGAGATATTAACAAACCAGGTTTTAAAGATTCTTAGCAAGATACCACGAAAAACAACTGTGGAAGATGTTCAGGACATTGTTGTCAATGTCTTGATGAATGAAAATTTGCAGGGAAGAACATTTGCTGATGTAGCGGAATCTTATATTTTGTACAGGGATAACAGACGAAGGATCAGGGAAGAGAAGAAGAGAATTGAAAATAGCCTTAAGAATAGTATCAAACACGATGTCTCCAATAATTCATCCGGTTCCATGGAGACCTTGCAGTTAAACCTTAAAATTATGCCTACTACCGTCACCAATCGTCATGGCCAGAAAGTACCCATTGACGTGGGAAAGATTAGAGGGGTTGTTTCGGAGGCATGCAGGGGACTTGCAGGGGTAGATCCCCTTGTACTGGAAATGGACTCTCAAATACATTTCTATGACGGCATCTCAACTCGTAAAATTCAGGAAACCCTTATTCGGGTTGCCAACGAGAAAACTTCCATAAATCAGCCAAACTGGACAATGGCTGCTGCGCGTCTTCTACTTCATGATCTTTATGGTGAGGCTTCCAGAAACAGAAACGAGCCCTTTAAGAAATATGGTAATTTCTATAATCTTATTGTCAAACTCACTCATATGGGAAGATACGATCCACGAGTTCTAAAGGAATATTCTAAAGAACAACTTGAGGAACTGGGTCAATACATTAAACCAGAAAGGGATGAACTCTTCACCTTTGCAGGCGCCAAACACCTCAGTGATAGATATTGTATAAGAGGTCTGGAAAACGAGGTAATGGAATTACCTCAGGAGGCATTCATGGGTATTGCTACTTTTCTGGCTATTGCAGAAAAACCATCTGAACGTGTGAGATGGGCCAAGCAATTCTATGATGTTCTCTCAAATCTTTATATTACCATGGCTACCCCAACACTCGCAAACGCAAGAAGAATTAATGGTCAACTTAGCTCCTGCTTTATAGATACCCCTGAAGATTCACTTGAGGGTATATTTGACGGACTCAGAACCTTTTCCAAAGTGTCACAGAATGGAGGAGGGATGGGCGTTTACATAGGAAAACTGAGAAGCCTTGGAAGTTCCATTAGAGGATATAAAGGGGCAGGGAGTGGCGTTATTCCATGGGTCAGGTTGTACAACGACACAGCCGTTTCAGTAAATCAGCTTGGACAAAGGGCAGGGGCTGCAAGTATATGGTTGGACATATGGCATAAAGACATCCTTGATTTCCTTGATCTGAAAACCAATAGCGGTGATGACAGAAGAAAAGCTCATGATATATTTCCAAGTATATGCATTCCTGACAAATTTTACAGGGAACTTGAGGTTGATGGAGACTGGTACCTATTCGATCCGCATGAAATTTGGGAAAAGAAAGGTTATAACCTTGAGGACTTCTATGGCGAAGAGTGGGAAAAGAGATATGATGAATTAAGCTCAGATGATAGTATTTCAAGAAAAACAATTCCCGCACTTGAAATCATGGCCTCGATCCTAAAGAGTCTTTATGAAACGGGTGGTCCGTTCATCTTCAATCGAGATACCGTTAACAGAATGAATCCAAATAAGCACGCTGGTATGATATATTCTTCAAATCTATGCACAGAAATATGCCAGAATATGTCATCCACAAAGCTTGAAGAGACCAGAATAGAAAACGACAAGGTTGTTGAAATATATTCCCCCGGGGACCTGGTAGTTTGCAATCTATCCTCAATTAACCTTGGACGCACAAGTACAATTGAGAAGATCAATGAGATTGTTCCCGTACAGATCAGAATGCTTGATAACGTAATTACCATGAATAATCTTCCATTAGATCAGGCAACCAGAACAAATATGCGTTATAGAGCTATTGGAGTTGGAATCTCAGGCTATCACCAATTCCTTGCCGTTAGGGGAATAGAATGGGAATCTGAGGAACACCTGAAGATCGTCGATGAATTTTTTGAGGAGATCAATTTTGTTGCAATTAGGACATCAATGGAATTGGCAATGGAGAGAGGGGAATATCCTCTGTTTAAAGGTAGTGACTGGCACAACGGGAACTACTTTAAATTGAGAAACTATAACTCAGAACGATGGAATGAACTTGCTAAAAAGGTACATGCACATGGCATAAGGAATGGATACATTATGGCTATTGCACCAACAGGGTCAACATCTGTCATTGCCGGATCCACTGCCGGTATTGATCCTATATTCAAGCCGGTATTTGTAGAGGAAAAGAAAGGATTCATAATTAAACAGGTTGCGCCCGATCTCAATCCGCACACGCTTCCTTTCTATAAGGGTGCTCATAAGATTGACCAGATGTGGAGTATTCGAGCTGCTGCCATTAGGCAGAGACACCTGGACCAATCCCAATCAATGAATATTTATGCCACTGAAGGGATGGATGAACAGGCTTTCCTGAATCTTTATTATGAAGCATGGAGACTCGGCGTTAAGACGGTATATTACTTCAGAAACTTTACTATGGACGAGGAAGAGCAGAATGATCCATCTTGTGAGGCTTGTCAGGCATAGGTGATAAAATGGATCATAAGAAATTATTTAATCCGGAAGGAACAAGAGAAAGATCAGAACAGAGGCTCGTTGGAGGACCATCTACAAATCTATTGGAG
>JAKAYH010000385.1 GCA_021826835.1 Thermoplasmata archaeon
CTAATAAGAAGGATTTACCTCTTTATTGCCACTGTAGCTCAGGTGGTAGAGCAGCTGACTTGTAATCAGCAGGTCGGGGGTTCAAATCCCTCCAGTGGCTTTGAAAAATCTAATGTAGTGCTTCACGACTGCGGGACACAATTCTATGACCTACTCATATTGAATAAATTGTGCCACAATCCCGTGCAGAATAATGCATTATCGATCCTGTCATCCCTCTTCTGTGCTATACCCTACCCAAGCATCTTCTTGTCAGCTGCGAATCCTGACTCAGAATTGCTTCTCTGATGGCACTCTTCCAGGTATGACATGGTATTCTGAACAAACTCCTTCATGGCATCCTTCCACTTCTTTGATCCATTGAGTGTTGCGTTTTTCTTTGGTATGACAAATACCTTTGTGTTTCCCAGTTTGTCCATATACTATGGTGATGAATAATACCTGACCAGCCTTATGGAATCCATTTCAATTCCAATGGTAGTGAGAAGTTGCATGGCCTGATCATACGCCTCCCTTTCAGATTTCATGGATGAACCATATGCAGTATACATTTTCGTATCAAGATCCATGATTTTGAATGAATATGCAAACAGCTTCTTCTTATGGATCTTTGATGCTTTCCCGCCATGTTCTTCCCTTCCGTTCCCGGAATCCTCCTTTGCCCTATCCTTGAGTTTCTGTGCGTATGATTCATAATTCTTCTTCACAGTCGTTGAGTATCCTGTGCCATCGCCGGTTGATCTTGATCCTGATACTCCATTCTTTTTCAGTATCAGGATGTGAAGATTATGTATGGCTAGGACAATCTCCTCATCCGAATACAATCTCTCAACCGTCTTGTACGATACATCAATGCCCGATACCATGGAGAATGTGTCAAGCATGGTTGCAAACATCCTGTTGGATTCCCCGACAAGCTGCTTGATCATGAGAAGCTTCACCCTCTGTTCCAGTGACAGTGAATGCGGATGCCCTGGCCCATGAACAATCCTTATTGTGGATACTGCCTCCTCAATCAGCGGTTCAAGATCCTTCATTGCAGTCTTTATTCTGAGGGAAAATTCCTGTTCGTACGTTCGCCAATCCCTCTTCTTCTCGGGATGTTAGAGTTTGTATTGCTTTCCAATAATGTCATTGATCTCCTCAAGCTTGTATTGAATGTCATCCGAGGTTATCTTTCCCATCACAATAGTATGCTTTCCATGATTATAAGCATGTCTATAGACATGCTTATTAACCACAACACATTATCTATGTGTGAGCAGAAAGGTCTTTGTCCTTGACAATAAATTAAACCTGACTGATGATCAGATTGATGGGATACTGGAAAGAACAGTGACAAAGCAGGGAACATCGGCCAAGGCAGATGTTCCAAGAAGATATCTTGGAAAGAGAGTATATGTCATCATTACAAAATCAGAGGGGGAGAAGGATCAAGAATAGTGTCCCACACTCTTGCTTCACGGTGTTTATATATATACAATTTGATTTATAAGTTGAGTTTAAGTACAATTAGAAACACTAAAAGTTAGTTTCTCATTTGTGCCAATATTTTTCATTTTAGTTATATGAACAATCTTATTTCAAAAGTTTCAATTAGATTTTTTCATTAAGTTTCTCAGATAGATTAAGCTTCCATTTATTAGAAAAGTATCAGAAAAAGTTATATTGGGGAAAGTTGTTAATGTAATGAGGTGATGAATGTTAGAACACATTTTAAAACCTCCGTTCCCCACCAAAAAATGAAATCAATAGTGAAAATGTAGGGTCTTAGATTAAAAAAAGAGTGGGGCATCAACCGGAGAATAATAGTTGACGGATGAGCCCAATCCGAGAAATGTCACTAACTCAAGTTCAGGTGGTTATATGCCCATCTGAATGAGTATAAATCTTAATTATTGTATATTAAAATTATTGCGAAATGGGTTTATTAACAATTTTGGAATTACTGAAAAAATGTGAAAAGTCATGCACATTTTGAAACACATAAAATTCTAGCACCTTTAACCTTACCAAGTCAACTTATCAAAATCTATAAAAATGAACTTTCATTTTAAACTATACCTCATTTCCAGATTCAATCATTTCTAATGCTTTCTTTATGTCGTCTGAACTCATTGCTTTAATATTGTCAATGATTGTCTTCAATTTCTTTGAGATATTTAGCTTAACAACATTTGATCTTGAGAATCTCGCAATTATTATGTGAGCTATTGACCAAGGCATCTCTTTATCCATAAATTTTATTTTCGTTTTCTCTTTTGTTCCCAAAACAATAAAGCCTTTCTTCATAAGACCATTTATTCTTTCAGTTAAATTCATCTGAAAACCCGGAATCGCTGATGGTGAATCGATAAATACATCTGAATCTTCCAATTGTTCTAATAGAGACTTGATTAAATCAAGTTCTTCATCTGTTTCAGGTTCGTCATTGTTAACCGAAATTTCATCTGCGCTGTATACGATATTTACTAACTCTGAACCGCTCAAAATCAACTCGGCTTTTATTTTAGCATTGGAATAAATAGTGTAACCAACGTGTTGCCCGGGTGTCGAAACTTTTTCAGCTATTTTCTTTTCATGCTTTTCCTTCAACGACTTAATTCTTTCAACAGTGTAGTCATCAGGGTTCTTATCAATAATTGAATGATGATTAGGGCATAACAAAATTAAGTTTTCATATGTGTCATAATTTTCTAATTTTTCATGTCTCGGTCCGTTAATTTTTTTACTGATTATATGTGCTTCCTCTCCTACAATAATGTTTTTCCCACTTTCAATTTTCATCGTGAGGATGAGATCGCACATTGAACATCTGTTCCCTGAACGGGTCCACAGGATTTTTCTATCAGAATCTTTGATCATAATTCAATTAAACACATTTGTAAATAAAATGTTATTTATTAAGAATCCGTTTATTCACATTTAAGGTCAAGTAATCTTTTTTCTGTTAATTTATTTATTCAATTTGATGCCATCTTTTCGACTATTCATAAAGTTGTAATTTCAATATTATTAATATTTTTGAAGATTAGTATACTAAAACAGCAATCAAAAAAAAGTTTTTCTATTTTTTCCAAATTGACTAATTAAATAATATTCTAATAACCAACTCAAATTGGGTATTTACAGGCATAAAGAAATAAAAAACTCAAAAACATAGAAGAATTAGAGTAATTTGAAAAATATACAATAAATTTTAAAAAACTATATAACTTTTTATTTTCAACATTTCTATTAACAGTAAAATGGAATTTTTCCAAGTATTAACCAATAAATGAGTTATTACTAATGTTTTAATACTTCACTGGCATACCTTTTTGTGACAGAAGAAGACTTAGATAAGCCAATAAGCCCGTTTCACATCAGGAACGTTATTGTTAATGGAGTTGGAGTGCTTTCTGATTCCTATAATCTTTAT
>JAKAYH010000386.1 GCA_021826835.1 Thermoplasmata archaeon
GTCAAGATACTTTGATTGTCTGGTCATAGTTAGATATTTCATTTGTCTATATAAAGGACTTGATTACACCTATAATGAAGTCCGGTCGGGCCCATTTACAGCTATAAATCACTCTTGCTTTTTTATGAATAAAAGAGGATTTGATGATTTACCTAACAAACTCACAGCCAACATCGAGTTAATTATTAGTCCCACCCTATGCAACACTAAATCTCGGCACCACCCTCAAATTAATTCAAAGTTCCAGAACCATGTTTATCTTAGGGAGAAATTGAACTTGGGGCATTTACCTTACGATATAATTTTATTTCTCGTTCTGTGCTTTAATAATCCTGTTAGCAAATGAAAGCAATTCTGACAAATCGGCCTTAATCCTGTATTTGACTGATAATTGACCCTTTTTGTTCAGCGAAGGTTCTTTTTCTATTATTCCTGCAACAACCAGGATGTGCAAATGTTTTTCGATTGACGAACGATGACTGTTGAGTTTTTCAGCAATCTCTCCCGGGTTGGCAAATCCATTGGAAATTGAATCCAGAATTTTAAGTCTGACAGAAGATGCAAGAGCTGAAAATTATTTCTCTTCACTGATGTAATCTCCCATGCGATTTACCTTTTCTTTGTCAATCTTTATCGCGATACATTATAATTATTTACCGAAAGGTGAAAAATTCTTACAAAATAGCTGGAAAATGTGATATATAAAAATCCAATTCAAAGATGATATTCATGAAATATGAACTTAGTTCTGACTTAAATCTACTGTGCCTCGAATCTCCCAAAGGCCCTCTAACTGCCGAACAAACATTTGACCTGCTTGAGAATAGTCTCTCCACACTAAAGAAGAAAAAGTTCTATGGATTATCGAAACTGGAAAATAACAAACTAACGCGTATTTGGCGTGTGTTAAAATTGAAGACGACCATAATCTAAACGCGCCTGGACTCCAGGAAGTACATCTGCCAAAAGGAAATTATGTCAGAGAAAGAATTGCAGACTGGAAAAAACCTGAGTCAAATACCGCTTATTATCGATAAAATATCTGCTGATAATTTAATTGATCCTGAAAGGTACATTATCGAATTCTATAGGAGTGAGAAAGAGCTTTTTCTGTTGATACCAATCAAATGACTTGCCTCTACTCCATAAAAGAAATGCATGGTTCCCTGACATTCAGAAATCTAAAATTGAACGGGGTTATCGTTTCTGAACCGGAATTCATAATTCTTGATAACAGAGAATTTCGAGCCATTATTTGAGTGGAAAAACTTCAAGTGATTGGATTGAACCTGGACTTCAGAACTGATACTATGCGTTTCTGAATTTCCAACACATTGTTATTGAATGCCTGGAGCTTATGAGAAAAGGCTCTTCGCACTTTTTTGTGGGTTCCTATTTGAAAGTTTAACTGGAATTGTATAGATTTTACTGAATCAATACCAATTCCGGTTGAGTGCTAATCAATTCAGACCGATAACCCTTATGGGAAAGCCCATTTTATAGTGGAATAATACGAACGTCAAGTTCTTACCGGCATGAAAGTCCGATGAAGATGAGAAAATATATGTCACCAAAACAGAGCTTAATGCTGTTAAAGAATAACTAATGAACACCATAATTATAGTGTAACTTTTCCTTTGACCTTTTCCCCTAATTAGCGTCATTGTAATAAATAGAAAAATTATTAAAACGTTTGAAACATAGCCGTCGCATGATAGAGATTTCAGGACTCACCAAATATTATGGTAAATATGGTCGGCCGGCGGTAAGTGATCTGTCACTGACCGTGGATGATGGTGAGGTTCTGGGATTTGTAGGTCTTAATGGAGCTGGCAAGACTACAACAATAAGGGTCTCTGCAGGAATTATATATCCCACAGAGGGTAATGTCTGGTTTGATGGAAACGATATTGTGAAGGATAAGGCAAAGGCCTCACGGCAAATTGGCTGGGTTCCAGAATTTCCGAACTTTGAACCAGCTGCAAGGCCACTTAACCTGCTTATTTACTATGCCGGGTACCATGGAATACCAAAGGCAGAAGCAGAGAGGATGGGAAGAGAACTCCTTTCACAGGTGGGTTTGGATGATCAGCTAAACAAGAGATTGAGAGATTACTCTCAGGGAATGAAGAAAAGATTCTCCCTCGCTGCTTCAATGATATCCAATCCGAATAATTATCTTCTGGATGAAATCCTGAATGGGCTTGATCCTGAAGGGATAAAATACGTGAGGAACCTCATACTCTCCTTCAAGAAAGATGGAAAAGCTGTTCTGCTATCATCGCATATGCTTAAGGAACTTGAATTCGTGGCGGATCGTATAGCCATAATAAACAAAGGGAAGCTTATCAAGGTTATTAACAGGGATGATCTAAAAGCCACTGGCAAATTTATTGTTACTGTGCAGTTAAAGAACCCGGACGAGGGTGTTATGAACATCCTGTCAAAGTATGGGGATGTTGAAATTTTAGATGGAAAATACGTAATTTCAGAATTGAAAAAGAAGAATGCAGATACAACTGGAGAAATAAACTCTGAACTTGTCTTAAATAAATACATTGTATCAGGAATCACCGTGGAAAATGAAGATCTTGAGGCGTTCTTTTTCCGTTCATTAGGTGATGAGCAGTGAATCCCATACTTTATGATATTAAGCGATCCTTATTCAGCAAGACGTTTTTGGCCATTCTCATTTTGATGCTTGGTCTATCAACCATTGTTGGATATTTTATGAAGCAATTGGCAGGGGTAAGCTCCACTGGGTCGGAGAGTTATGAAGAGCAAAGTTTTCTCACCTCCATTTCTCTTATTCTTACCATATTTGTTCCATTGCTTGGTCTCATGATAGGCTACGACGTTTATGGTAAAGAGAGGCTTACCTCAACTCTTGAATCTGTAATAGTTCAGCCTGTTACCAAGATGAGAATCGTCATTTCAAGATTCGTGGCTGGAGTCTTTGTAGTTGGATTATCTGCTGTGATCACCATACTGATTATGTATGTTTTTGCCTTTTCTTACCTGCACTTTTCGTTGCCTCCAAGTTATCTGACTTCTCTCACCCTGGCTTATTTTGTGGAAGCGGCTTTTTTTGTGGGAATTATTATATTCCTGTCACATGTAGTTAAAACTACCGGTGCACTTCAGGCATTTCTAATCTTCATATTTCTCGTTCTTGATTTCTTTTACTCAACAATAGTAGATATAACTCTCCTTGCAGCTAATTCTATGGGTAATTCAAAAATTTTTCTTGATACAACTATGGTTAACCCCACATATTTCTCACTCATAACTTCTTATATTTTTACAAAAATGTTTAACATTTCCGATGTTACCATAATCGTTCTGGGATTGATATGGACATTTATCCCAATATCGCTGGCACTTTATCTGGTACAAGTGAGGGATTGATCTCCTTAT
>JAKAYH010000387.1 GCA_021826835.1 Thermoplasmata archaeon
TCCTCAAACTGGTTATGGAACCGTAGTGGAGATGACAGGCGGCAATTTTGAATATAACAAGAATTACCGTAAGGATGACGGGTTTTATTATGACATGGGCAAAGCTGCAGTAGGTAGAATAGTAACCTGACTCAGTGTAGAACTTAAGGACAGGACTTGCACAACAATAGGGGTGACTACTTGGTGGTTACGTTCAGAAGCAATGCTTGAAAACCTGTAAGAATTATATGAGAAGATTTTGTCTAGAATCGGTCAAACCGAGGAATATTATATCCTTCATTACGTATCATTTTTAACAATTGTTGATAGTTTTTACCAAAAGCAAAATGATAATAAAAATAATAACAGGTAATGAACCGAACGCATAGTATATATCTGTGATATGCCATACAGTAGTGTATGACACGACTTGTAAGTATACGTGTGGATGATAAGATCCTGGCAGAAGCTAGGAGATTGAAGATAAATTACTCAGAGGTTATGAGAGAATCACTGAAGAAAGAAATAGAGAGAAGAAATGACAAAGACTTCTTAGAAAGTCTTTCTAGGATACATGAAATACTAAAGAACGTTGACCGCAACCAGCTTCTAAGTGATTTGAGAAAAGATAGAGATCAAAGGCAATAGAGTTGGATTCGAGCTATATTTTGGATTCGAGTTCACTCTTCACCCTATTCTTCATGGATTCGAAGGAAGGCGTCCGAGAAATTATGAAAGAATCATATGTGCTGGATCTGACTGGATATGAGATCGGAAGCATCCTGACAAAGGGAAATGATGGCCACATAAAAGGGCTTGAAAGAAAACTAATATTAGATTTAACAAAAGAAATTGAGAAGGTGGTTGCCAAAATCAGAGTGATCAAGCTTGAACCCTTGGATATCGCAGAGATAATGAAACTTTCACTCTCAACAGGACTTACATTTTATGACGCATCATATGTTTTCTACTGCAAATTACATCAAGTGGCTTTACTGACTGATGACAAAGAAATGTATAGAGAGGCTTTAAAGCTGGGATTGAAGGTAAAGAAGATTGAAGAGGTTTTCAGTTGAGGCGGGTGCAATTTCAGATTAACAGAAAATCAACTATGAAGAGACAATGTCTTGCAAGTTTTCAATATCTACTTAATTGGATAAACAACGCGCTACCTATCCTCTTTCACTTGATTCAGCCGGTTCAAACGTAAGATTCCTGGTCAATACGTTTTTATAAAACCTATTTATAAAGAATGATGACTGCAGAACTTTTGCTGAGAAAGCCTGTAGAAGCAGACATTGAAAGTATGTAAATTATGCTGAAAAATTCACTAAGTCCGTATCTGACGGTTAACAACTATTCTTCTAAAAATCTCCAATTGATCATTGATAGAAATATAGTTGAGGATTATGTGAAAAAGGATGTTTATCTGTGCCTGGTCGCTGAGATCAATTCAGAAATTGCAGGATGGCTGGCTGGAAGCAGCAAGACCGACATTCTCTCTGAGCATAGCTGTTCATTAGGGGATTTTTATATCGAAGAGGTAGTAGTCGGTTCTCACTACAGAAGAAAAGGCATCGGTAGCTTTCTGTTAAGAGGAATACCAAAGGATCAGTTGAAAGCTATTGTCGTAGATACGCCACTGATTAATAAATAAGCTATTGAATTTTACGAGAAAATCGGATTCGTAAAGGTTTTCGGACTATCAGAAGAATTCCATAGGACATGGACCAGAATGTCAAAACCTGTCTGAACGCATTTACCTGGGATTTACAAGTCATCATAATCATTCTTTCTGTTTCCCACATCAATCAAAAGTATTACGAGTTTCTCCCTTTCTATACTCATGATTACTCCTTACTTTCCGGTTCTCAGGCTATAAAGTGGGACCCCCTTGAGACTTTTAATGTAATGAAACGGATTCTTACCGACAAGTTTCATCTTTTCCAAGATTCTTTCGGCGTCACTCCTTTCCATTTTCTCCAAGAACCGGGCAGTTGTTTCTGTCCATTTGACCTCATAATCAGGCAATTTTTAGCCTCTTCCTCACTTCATCAGTTGTATATACCGTACTCTCTTTAATGTCTTTCAGTGACATTTCTATCATCTCAATTGTATCTTTAGAAAGGGGTTCCTGGTCCGCTGCCTGTTCTGAAAGTCTTCTTATGACTGAATCGTAAGACTCGTTTGGGT
This sequence comes from Thermoplasmata archaeon, assembly GCA_021826835.1. The sequence continues at coordinate 2,173 of JAKAYH010000387.1, forward strand.
AGAGTCTCAAAGCATTGAGCCTTTCCTTAAGGTCCTTTTTAATTTGAATAGTTGTCTCCACATTAATATAATTATACGTATATAGATAATGTTTACTACAGGTAGTTATAACAAGACGAAGCAGCTTATGGGTACTATCCACGTAATTAAATAATCGAATCACTATCTATTCTCTGTTCTATCGTAATATGTTTTTGAATATATCTCTAGGAACGAAAATTTGATTGGGGTGAGCTTCACTAAATAAAACAGTTGATTGCATGCATTTGTGACCTATTGTAATGGTATTTTTCTGCTCAATCAAAAGTAATCAAGACATTTGTAGCAATTAAACATCACTCGCAAAATTTATTTGCGTCTAATTTACCTTTCGCATTAATTTTGGATTTATCATTCTATTTCATGATCTTAACGTTCCTACTTCTAAGGTAGGCGAGAGCTTTGTACTGATTAATTAGGACTTCATCGTTGGCCACACTTATTCCAAATATTAGGAGATCACTACCACTTATCATCTCTCCATTTGACTTTAACTTTTTCGATAGGCATTCGCCCCTGCCTTAGCTGACGAGTCGTTAGAATGATATACTCGAAGGTTTTGTATCACATCTTCCATGATTTTTCTACTAGTTTACCAGATTATTTTGTACCTTTAATCGATCTTAAGACATGAAAGCGTATGCAATCCATTATGCGATCATGATGATTAGAACGATGTAGGGCCACGTAATCTAGAATTTTACCCTGTAAGGGAATAACATTTGGATTTGATATGATTGCTTCAAATACCGATTTTGGGTCGGGGACCTTCTGTAACTTATGGCCCGAGACTGACTCTTCTATGAATTTATCGGTATCAATAATCCATTGTGCTATAGTTCGCTCTATGTCATCTCTATTTATTGAAAGCTTTTTGCTAATAAATTTCACTGACTTATTTTCGCACCTTAGACGTGCAATCTCTTCTTCTCGTTTAGGATTCATGCCTGCAAAGTCTATGGCAAACAACTAGTATAAAATGATCCAATGATACTGAATATGTTTTTATGCTCTATCGATTTTGGATGTGAAGGAAATTATCTTACTACCATTTGATTATGACGATTTCTTATAAAACTTATAATTTCAACATAAACTTATTAGCAAATCTACAGGTTATTAAGCCAAGGAAGCAACCTATGTGTTACGAAGTTTTACGTGCTAAATAAAGTATGGCTGCACCTATCAAATAGAATATTCCAGA
>JAKAYH010000388.1 GCA_021826835.1 Thermoplasmata archaeon
TTGAGGTGGGTAAGAGATTCCTTAATTTTCCGTTCTTAAGATTTATACCGGTAGATGATGAGATAATTAGGAGGAGTCAGGTTATCCGGGAAAAGTATAATTTGAAACCGCGAGATTCGATTCACCTATCTTGCGCCATTGAACGAAACATATCAAAAATTATAACTGACGATGCAGACTTTGATGGAATCAAGGAAATTACAAGGATACCAATAAAACAGTGAAACTGTTTGACGCCAAAACCTTCGCCTTTAACCTGGCTCGGAAGCCCCTCGTTTCTTATAGGGGCATATTTGTTTGGTATTTTAAAAGTCTACATTTTTCCTTTGAACTAAGCTTGTTATCCTTTCCTTAAATTGACTGAACAGATATACAGGCGAATGAGGATTGAAAATAAATTCGGTTAATAATTTTATTTAAGGTTATTTAATGGATAAAAGGTGAAAATTCTTTTGAAACGTCTCAATAGTTCGTCTTAGGATGTCCGATGGCTCATGATGTATTTTTTCCTTTTTTTCTTTAACATATATTGAAAAGGTGAGAGTAAAAATAGCACTAAGGCAAGGGCGTTTTATGAAACCATGATGTCTTTATACATCCTTGGATTATTATATCACATGATTCTCAAGAGGAGCAGGATGATCATGTTTGCTGCAATTGCTGCAATTATCGTTGCTTCTCCCATATCATTTCTAGTCCTGATCCCACCAGTCCAATCTTTTTCTGTTTCCGACGGCAATATCTCAAGTATTTATGAGGCAAACCTCAGCAATGTATGTAAAAGCATTTTACACCATGAATATTTAAAGTTAAATTCTAGTTCTGTCGCGTTTCATTCAAATCAAACTAGTTCAGCCTCTTTAGAAGCATCAACATGTTTCTTTGGTACGTTCATGAGTTTACCTGAACTAGTATATACAGGGTACTTGGATTATAATTTTAGAGGAAATTTTTCCAGTTGTATCCACCCTTTAGAGGTAACAGTGACACTTTCTGCTCTTTACAGTAATGGTTCCCTGGACGATAATGTCGTAATATACAGTCCCTGGATTTTTCATTTAATTTCGGATCCCTATGAGAGAAATGTCTCAAACACAACTTCGATAACGTGTTGTCTTTGGGAAAGGGGTTCTGGAACTATCTTTTTTCCTCTAGATAATTGGAGTCGCGTAATAGAAGGTCAGAGATATTATTTTTGCCTTGGTAATCTGAGTGAGCCGACTTTTCCAAGAGATTTTTGTGTTTATTACAACCCGCCAATTGTATCGAACCTTACTTTGGAGTTGACAATCAAGGCTATAGGGCGTACTGCCACTATGGAGGATAATTTTACAATATATCTAATAGATACGGGCATAGAGAGCGGTACGAACCAAACATAGGTCAGTCCTGGTCTCGATTGACGCACTTATATTCTGGTGAGGCTCTGTTCTCTAAATATCATCCACGGACAGTTCTATCACATCGAACCTTCCTTGACAGATCAAAGCAACAGTTATCATCGGAGGATTATCAACTTAATTCTAGCGCCTTGCCGTCTACAAAGACTTTAATGGCAGAGAATCCACCCGCGCTAATTTCCACCTGGTGCTTTTCGGTGTTACCGACTTCGAAATGATATTTCTTGGGTGCAGGTGAATAGTGGAACTCATCCGTTACTTTTTCATCATCCAATTCTATTGTGAGGTGTTTCATGAACAAGCTCCATTTGACTGTAAAACGATGTTTTTCCGTCTCTCCTATTTCGAACATAGCTTTTGCCATTCTCACATCTCTTATTCGCTTTGTTGACAGCGTAGAAGTATTAATAAAGATCATACTCAACAACTGTGATCCCACAATAACAAAAGTGGAATGTTAATTTTCCCAATGCAGGCCTCTTAAGCATTCCACCACAGTTATACTCAACAATAAATTGTATTCTTCCATAGCATCGCGTATGCAATCAATTAAAACTGAAATATAACTGCTTAGGTGTTTTCGTAATCCACCAATTTAAATTTAGACGTCGTCTGGGAGTTTGTAGAATTAACTTTTTAAGGTTGACCTTATTTTTGCCGTGCTATAAAATAAAAGGTCAGAACAGAGGCATTTTCAATCAGTGTAGGAAATATTTCCCTCCTGGTATTTTCCTGCTCTCACCCATTTCCTCAACTTGAAAAGCAGGACTATAGCAATTATTGCAACTATGGTAATTAAAGCAGACGCACCGATAAGCTGCATAATTTCTGCCCATATTAAAAGAGGAGTAATCAGGCCAAGTGCCAATGCGAATTTATGTCTCCTGTTGTTGACTTTTGGCATACAATGAGCTATAATCCGTGCAATTAGAAGGCTCTGGAAAATATATGCGAGTGCTTCCAGAATAGGCGGTACCCTGTCTGCGAATGAATGGAGCGAGGGCAAATATGCGTAAATCAAATACAGTGGGAATACCATCAGACCCAGAAGATACAACTTGATCACTCCTTGCCCAGGAGTCCCCTTGCTGGACAACCAATGCCCTGGAGCAGAATATGCAGCAAAAATAAGTATCGTGACAAGTGCAAGCATGACTGCGTACTCTCCTGCGGTTGGTACTGGTCTTCCTGAAATTCCAGCAACAAAGAGGTTTGCCGCAATAACATCTATCAGGAATATGAAGGAAACTGCAAGTTTTGCATTTCTTCCCAAAAGGCTCTCCCTGGAATATTTAGCATAAGCCGTTGAAAGCAGAAGAAGGGGGAGCCCTATGCTGAATATTGAATGAAAGGATGATATGAACAGTGCCCACATCCAGTCTATGCCTGCATACCTTCCATATGTACCCAGTGAACCGACAGGGTTTCCTGAAGTCAAGAGAAAGGTGTGCACCGCGACGCCTTCTTCCATTATTCCATAAGCTACGCCAAGAAGAAGAGTGGAAAACCAGCCCTTGTTGAATTTGATTGAAAATTCCCTTATTAGCAAAGCACCTGTTGTGTACAGAGCTATATTAAGAAAAAGGCCGATAAAGAAAAATACAGGATCGTAAATAATCGAGTCAAGCTTCGAAGATCCTGTCAGGTATTCAGGAATTCCCGGCGTTATTACCATCAGGGTAAATATCACATTTCTTCTGGGAGTTTTCTCTTGTATTGTCTGACACCTCTCAGTTGATGCTTTGAAACATAATATAATGATTCCATTTTATAGAACTTTTGTCGGGTGGGAGTGGTTTAGCATCTTCTATCCCTGTTCTCTTGGCAATGAAATGATCTTTAAGACAGCCAAGGTTTTTTACATTAATTGCAGGAGCCCCTATTTTTTTTGTTTAAAATAAGAATTTATGCCGATTTCGATCTGATTGATGCGGGGCCTGAACAACATGCTTCCCTTATTTTTCAGGTTATGTGGTTTCTGGATATCCTCCATTCAAGGTATCCGGTGAAAGAT
>JAKAYH010000389.1 GCA_021826835.1 Thermoplasmata archaeon
TCCGATATTTATGAACGAAAAGGAACTCATAAGAAAGGTTTTGGATGAAGAAAAAACCATAGCTGTTGTAGGGATAAGTGAAAAACCAGACCGTGACAGTTACAAGGTGGCAAAATATTTAATTGAAAATGGGTACAAAGTGATCCCCATAAATCCTTCTATAGAGGAGTGGAGTGGGATAAAGTCCTACAAAACCGTAAGCGAAGCGGGTAAAGAGAATCATATAGATGTCGTGGATATTTTTAGAAAATCTGAAGCTGTTCCGGATATCATAAGGGATTCCCTCAGTGTTAAGCCTAAAACCATATGGATGCAAATAGGTGTGAAAAGCGATCAGGGAAAGAAAATCGCAGAGGAAAATGGCATAAAAGTAATTATGGACAGATGCATGATGGAGGAGCATAAAAGAATTTGATGTCGGGGTAGCCTAGCCTGGTAAGGCGGCAGATTCGAGATCTGCTGCTCTCGTAGCTCGGGAGTTCGAATCTCCCCCCCGGCGTATAATAATCTGCCATAATTTTAAAGGATGATAGGAATTGGTTCTCGCGTCTAATAAAACCGAACCGCATGGATAATTTTTGATCAAAAATTTAACAACACGTAAAAATGGAAGTGTAAATTAGAATATTATCTTGCAATAAGCACAGAGACTGGTGAATTCGCTGAGACCCTTTCTGAAACTGAGCCAAGTAAAATTCCTTTTTTGAAGCCATGCTTTCTGTTGCCCATAATAACCAGGTCAGGTTGCTCTTTTTCTATTGCATGAAGAATCTCTTCAACTGGATTGCCCATAACAACTATTCCATTGCACCTTTCAATTTTATGATTCATCTTAATATCTTCAACTACTTTGTGAAGTTTTTTCTTACTGTTTTCCATCGCTTCTTCATTATCCTCCAGGAAAGAGTCTGTGGCTCCGGTAAAATCTCCAACAGGGGTTGGTATTGGCTTGTAAACGCTTAAAATGGTAAGTTCGCAATCTTTGATAGATTCTGAAAGGAAGAAAGCCATCTCAAGAGCCTTTTTGGATTCCTCAGAAAAGTCGTATGCACATAGAATTTTTTTAATTTTTACTTCCGCCATATATGACACGCTTTTCTTATAACTTACACGACCATAAATAGTTTACCTGACATATAAAGTACCTTAAAGCTCAGCAGTATCATTCTAAAATGATAAATACAAAATAAGAATCAAGCGAATAGGCTGGGGTAGCCTAGTCTGGTAAGGCGCAGGTCTGGAAAGCCTGTGCTCTCGTAGCTCGGGAGTTCGAATCTCCCTCCCAGCGTTTTATGCAATTTTTTCTCAATTCAATCTATATATTTTATGGTGGGAAATATAATATCGTCATATTGAGATACGAAGATATGAATCAATGCAGTAGGATTTCCGGTGAAACCTTGCAGGATCTCAGGGCGCTCTATTCAGATCCTACAAACGAAGAAAATGCGAGAATGCATAAGGCATTGGCTGATCCGGTAAGGTTTGGAATTTACGAAATATTACTCAGGGAAGAGCTATGTGTCTGTCAAATACAGGAGATTACGAATCTGCCTCAGTCAACAGCCTCAGGAGCCATCAAGTCACTTTTAAGCGCAGGCCTGATCTCAGGACGAAGGGACGGAAAGTGGATATATTACCACGCCAATAAACAGTCCATTGAAAAATGGTTATTTGAGGTGATCAAGTGAAAGGAAAGATTTTGTTTGTTTGTGTTGAAAATGCAGGGAGAAGTAAGATGGCTGAAGCATTTGGAAAGAAATATGGATTGAACTGCATAAGTGCCGGTACAATACCCTCTGACCACATTAATCCCATTGTAAAGGAAGTAATGGAGGAAAAAGGAATTCCTATAGATAATGAAAAACCAAGAATGATGACCAGAGAAATGGTTGACACCTCCGATCTCGTTGTCATAATGGGGTGTTCCGTTGAAGATTCATGCCCTGCTCCAATTGTGTCTTCTATGAAAAAGAAAATGATCGATTGGGAGCTTGATGACCCAAAGGGAAAGCCCAAGGAAGAAGTTATAAAGATAAGAGACAGAATAGAATTACTTGTACGAGAACTTGCAAATACACACGATTGATTTCATAGTTTCAGTTTGTATCTTCATATTTTCAATGCTTCTGGTGATAAGGAAACCGAAGAATATTGGGATAGGTTATTCGGCCCTATCTGGCGCATTTCTTACCCTTATCACAGGACTCACCTCCCTTGAGGATGTTATCAGGGTCGTTTCAATCGTTTGGAATGCGACTCTTACCTTTATTTCAGTCGTGATCATATCCCTTGTTTTTGATGAAGCAGGTGTGTTTCAGTATCTTTCTGTGAAGCTGCTCAGGTTATCAAAGGGAAGCGGTGTCAAGCTCTTTGTGTTTATGGTACTTGGAGGGGCTTTCATTTCTGCAGTATTTGCCAATGATGGCACTGCTCTGGTTATGACACCTATAATTATTTCACTCCTGTACAGGGCCGGTCTTAAGGGAAAGACCCTTCTTGCTTACATCATGGCCATTGGTTTCATAGCAGATTCCGCAAGTATTCCACTTCTTGTCAGCAATCTTGTGAATATAATTGCGGCCACATACTTTGGAATAAACTTTTTTCCCTATATGTATACAATGGCAATCCCAGATCTGGTCAGTGTGCTTTCCAGCCTTTTATTCCTGTTTCTCTTCTTCAGGAAGGATATACCAAAAAATGTCAATAGCCAGGTGGAATTCGATATAAATGAAATTAAGGATCCGAGAATTTTCAAACTTTTCTTTCCGGTGATAATTACCCTGATAGTTTCATACTCTGTGGGTGGCTATTTTTCAATACCTGTTGCCCTCATTTCCATGCCGGCAGCGGCCATTCTTCTGATTTTAGCAAGAAACGGAAAGAAAATAAGTTACGTAAAGCCAATCAGGGAAGCCCCCTGGCAGATCATATTTTTCTCCATAGGCATGTACATTGTTGTTTTTTCAATGGCCAACGCGGGCCTTACTTCAATTGTTGCGAGAATGCTCACTTACATTTCAGGATATCCCTTTGGGTTAAACTATGTTTTTACGGGTTATCTGTTTGCTTTCACCTCATCCATAATGAATAATCTTCCTTCGGTACTCCTGGGAGATCTTGCAATGCAGCAGGCTGGATTAACTGGAAATATACTTCTGACCAACGCGATCGGAAACGATATTGGCCCAAAATTTACACCAATTGGATCCCTTGCAACTCTTGTCTGGCTTTACATGATAGAAAGAAAGGGAGATTTCAAAATAAGTACCACGGATTATATGAAAACAGGCATAGTTGTTGGCATCCCTGTTCTTACACTAACTTTGTTTTCACTCTATTTGATTTCACCCTACACATAGGAGGTAAACCTTAATACCTGTTCAAAAATTACTGAT
>JAKAYH010000390.1 GCA_021826835.1 Thermoplasmata archaeon
ATATACTCATTGGAAGTTAAAGAAAACCTGTTTTATCAACAAATTAATTTAAGATTGGTCAAACCTAAGAAGATAAAACAGTTCTAGTTCTCGGCTAAATTCTCAGGTACCTTACGAAGAACCGATTTTTCTACCAGCTCTACAGTGGGCGCGAGTGGCTCTAGATTCCTTTTTGCAAGTTCATCCCAATATTTGCTTCTTTTTTCGTTTCTGCTATAATATTCCGCCCATAAAGCGCTAATAACCTCTTTCTCCGTCTCCTTATTCAAAGATTTTAAAAGCGCTTTTAAACCGGAAACATCTGCATTTTTTCGTTCTTCAAGAACGTCCAGTCTCTCCAGGTCTTCAAGCGCTTCCCCGATCCGGTCAGATTTTTGAAATGAGTAAATACACACAGCTCTATTGAAAATGGCTCTACCATAATGAGGTGATAACTGTACTGAAATATCATACAGTTTGATTGCCTCAGGCCCATCTCCTTTAATGAGCTCATTATCTGCCATGTCGCAGAGATCCTTTGAAACCGGATGAATTCCATTATCGGGTTTATCTATTCTTTCAAAAAGGTCTCTCCCGTCCCGCGTAAGGGCATATATTACGTTAATATTGTTTTTCTTTGATTTACTCCTCTCAACCAATCCAGACTCACACAAAGAAGCTAAATGATACGCCAGAAGCCCCTTCTTCAATTTTAGGACACGGCTTAGGCTATTGAAGTTTATGCTGCCCCTCTTTTGTATCTCGAAAAAGATCCCTCTCCGGGTTGGGTTCGCGAGCTCACTAAACTGATTAATTTTCTTGTAAGGTTCATTCTTCATTAGTCATCACGACGAATTGTTTTTAATGGTTGAATTTATTGAATTCATTTGCAAGATGAAAGTCAAATTAGGTATAATAAAGTTGACCTCTTACTTATAGCGTATCATTCAATATGAAATATGTAATGAATTTCGCAATAATGTCTACCATATTTTTTCTACCCGCTGTGTAGACATGGCCAAAACGAATCATGTAATTAGTTAGGACTGAATTGAGATAACCCTTTCCTTGAGAGGTCAAAGGATGAAACCTAGGATTGAGGAAAATTTTAAATTTTTTAGCAACACGAGGAACTGGGCGATAACCGGTAAACTCTGTGATTGGCCCGACCCCATCCATGTAACAGATCAACGCACGAACATCCTTCTGCCTGAAAATATCATCCTCGCTTTTAAAAAGTTTAAAATTATTAGTTTTAACATGATCTTCTAAGATTATTATGTTGACACTAAGTTTTACATTATTTTTCTTTAGATTTCCATAAACAATTTTCTTGACCTTTCTTCTTTTATCTAAAGATCTGCCTGATGAAAGTAGAACCACGTTATACTTGATTATAACCTTGTGTTTTGAGAGCAGGTCTACAGGTTCAGTGAAAAATTTATCACTCCTTTTCAAATAACCACTAAACTTGAAGAATGGAATAATATAAATTAATTTGTGAGAAAAGCAGATCGAACGAAAGACGAAAGTATGGTTTTTACTATTTAGTCAAGATTAGCATGAGAGGAACTCATAAAAAGCGTACTATGTAAGGATCGCATCAGATCCACAAGTTGCAGGCGATGAAGTTTATTACACCGTAAACTGGGTGGAGGGAGATGAATACAAGACCTGGTGTTATATAATGAACGCACGGAATTGGGAAAGAATTACATCCAGTCGCCAGGAGGAAAATCCATTTTTCATTTATAATCTTAGGAAAAGACACAATATTTAGATGAAAAGTAACTTGAAGAACTGGCGTTTTGAGGAATCAAGCGTTGGATTTCTTAAATCAAGTATTGGGGAAAACCGAGCCTTGCTATAAGAACGCAGCATTCGGCTATCAAAATCAGTTTGCCCGAGAGCTGATAATTCACCAGACAAAAAACGGCAACTTACCGTTGACGAACGATTGGGAAGACGCAAGGAAAGTCATTTTCATACATAAATCTGAATTGTGAAAATTTATTTGTGGAGTGAACATGCTTCATATAATGTTAAAGCGTCTGCTTTACAATGAGAACTGCATAGAAGGTGCAAGGAAGCTTATAAAAGACGGTACGGTCGATCTCATAATCACTGATCCTCCATATGGAATTAATGCAGATACTTTCGAGAAGCATTACAACAGGAAAGAAAGCAATGTCATAGATGGCTACGTTGAAATTCCAAAGGAAAAATATGAAGAGTTCAGCAACAACTGGATCAGGGAGGCAGAACGTATCCTGAGGCCCGGAGGTTCTATCTACATAATATCTGGTTACACAAACCTATACTACGTGCTGGCTGCATTAAGAAACACTAGCCTTAAAATGATAAACCACATAATATGGAAATACAACTTTGGAGTGCATACAACAAAAAAGTATGTATCATCTCACTATCACATACTCTATCTGGTGAAACCTGGTGGAAAGGTCACCTTCAACACTTTCTGCCGGTATGGTGAAAATGAAAGGGATGATAACGGAGGCTCACTAAATTACCGGGACAGAGAGGACGTTTGGGTTATCAACAAAGAGTATAAGCCCAACCAGAAGAAGAACAGGAACGAACTCCCCACTAACTTGCTTATCAAGATGATGCAGTACAGCAGCAATGAGGGCGACCTCGTTTGCGACCTCTTTCTTGGTGGCTTTTCTACAGCTAGGGTTGCTATAGGTCTAAGAAGAAAAGTTACTGGCTTTGAGATCAGCGAGAACATATTCAGGAATGGAATTGCTGCATTGGGAAACGTGAAACCCGGATATCTCCTTGAGAAGATCAGGAAACCTGACAAATCTAATTTTTACAACAGGGGGAAACCGTGGACAGAGGAAGAAAAAATGAGGGTGAAGATAAGATATGCAAATCTCTTAAGCGGAGGTAAAAGCAGTAAAGAATCCATAGATTCGCTTTCGTCTGAATTGGGAAGAGGACATTTTTCCATTTCTAAAATCCTGAAATCCGAGAAAGATTCATTCGCAGTAAGGATCAACAATAAGCGTGAGCTTACATAATCGGCCTATTTCGAGATCGATAGGACACACAATTTATCTCATTTATTCAAGAAACGTTGAGCACATCACTTGTTGTATAATCAAAGGACTTTTTATAGAGGAATTACTAAAAATGGCAAAACCCGGTCCTGTAATTCACGCAAGGATGATATATATTGCAAGTATCCATTTTCAATGAAGTATTCGGCTAAAATGGCTGTTGCTTTTATAACAATGGCTCTGGTTTTTACCGGGGTTGGTGTGGCATACAGAGAAACGGCCAAGAACGCTGAACTTCAAGCAAACCCTTATTCTTATATTCCATCAAAAGTGAATGACATTTGGCGGGGAACGTATGATAATACCACCGTGATCGTTTTCTCTGGAAGCA
>JAKAYH010000391.1 GCA_021826835.1 Thermoplasmata archaeon
CATCGAACTTATAGACGAAATAATGCCTTTCTCCTAAGGCATATACTTTTTGGGACCGTGGGGTAGCTTGGTATCCTACTAGCTTGGGGTGTTAGTGACTTGAGTTCAAATCTCAACGGTCCCATTCCACATACGGTTTAAATATTGATTAAAACTGCTTAGAATATTAATTCCGCAATTGATAATTTTGTAGAGTCTCTTCAGTTTATCGTGGGTAATTTCAAACTACCTGCCACAAGATATATGATCGCATCATTGTATTCATCAGTCCTGAAGTCACAGCAACGCCTGAATACTGTCTTAATCTTGGTCTTCAATCCTTCAGCAACAGATGAATTGACGCCTCTTCATTGTTTTTCCAGTTTTACAATATCTTTTCATTCTTGATCTTTCCGCCCTTGATATCCCTTTTTCACGTAATCTTCAGCAATCGTTAGGTTCAGGGCATATAATCTCTTCAACGCAATCTTGAAATGATATGAATGGTGATATGCTCTCAAACATTTAACTCGTTTTTTTTAGGCAGAATTGCATAATTTAACACAGATAAAACCCCTATACCCACAAATTTTAATAGAGACAATTAATGTAGTATTATAATAGTGTTAATTGAGTTGTCATCGCCGAAGAATATTAGGAACATTGTAGAAATAACTAACAGATAAATGTCAATATGTAATACTAGAACAAGGTGGAAAGATGGAAAGTAAAAAACCAAGAATGTCTTTTGATGAAAGTGCGAGAGAATATATTCTTAGCATTTTTAACAAGAAAATAGTTGATGGAAAAGTGCTTGAAATGGAGTCCAATGAAGAAGTCATGTCTTTTGAAGGTAATCCGCTGACAGTAGATGATTTTGGTGGGATTAAGAAAGGTTCAGAGATTTTTATCGAGGATAACGTTGTATCACTAATCAAACTAAAAAGCAAAAAGGAATAGAATGTCTTGGTTTGATTCCTTTAAGTCTTTTATAGAAAATATTTTTCACATAAGTATAAGGATAAATTCTCCTGAGATTAATATCGTCAGCACTACAGGTAAGGAGGCCATAAACATAGAGCAAAACGGAAAGAAGATCACCGTTAATATTAATGGACTAAACAAAGAGCAAAGGGAAGGATTTGATAGAATAGTCGGTGAACATTTTCAAGAGGAAGGAGAGATTCTTACAAACAATTTGGAAAATTACTCCGAACGTTTTGATAAATACGAAAAAAATAATCCAGACAAAACAATGCTAAAATTTTTCAAGGATAAAATTCCAAAGGAGGACTTTGAGGCTTTAAGAGTTTCTTTATTCATTCGAGCTCTTTATAAGGATAATGAAAATATATTTCAGGTAAAAAAAGATGTAATAAAAAAGTTTGGAGAAAGGGGTAAGAACATAACTAATTTATGCTCAGCTGGATACTTTGAAAATTTCATAAAACCATTGTATGAAGAGATAGGCAGGAGTACGAAGGGAAAGGAAGGAATTAATAAAATATTTAGTAACATTTACGAGATGATAATTAAAAATGGGTTGTTAACGGTATTCGTAAATCACGGTATGTCAGTAAAAGATATAAACAAAGAAGTTAATAAGAAGGTTGAGGAATCAAAGAAATACGGATTTTATAGAATTTCTGACGTTCTCTATATACACGCTCTATCGAAGAAAAATGTCGACACTTTAGAAGAGTGGATAAAAGAACAAAGTTATGTACAACCCGTTACAAAAGGAACCGGCTTCCTGACAGTATCTGTGCCTATAGACAAGAGTTAGTTTATATATGTTGAATATTATTATATTTAAATTTCACTTCAGAGTTCGTGATTTTCTGTCCTATTTGTTAAAATTGTAGCAATTGTATAGAACCAACTCTTCTTTCATCAGACAAAACATCCAATCGACTTACATTCATATATGTTAGTTGTGACATTGGTCTGCCCCCTTAAATAATGAGACAGAGTTGTCCTATAGTAATAGATATATCCTGATTTCCAAAATTTTTATCACCATAAAATCAAAGTTTGGGTTCATAGAAAAACTCTGTCAATGGAAATGCATACGTCTATGAGTGGGTGTCGAACTACAATCCAATGATAAATAACATAAGTTACCACTACAAATATATTGGGAGGAAGGACAACGGAGAGACAAGGAAGGTAAGGAGCGTTCTTCCAAGAAGGAGCCTCGTTCATGGACCATTCATCCCCATTGCTTTTATAATAAATGCATTTGGCATTGAAGAGATGCTGAAGAAGCAGAAGGATATCCTTGAAGCTTTTGATAAGATATCGTGGTGGTAAAACCACGGGAGTTCAGGGTACATGCAATATTAAAGGAGGTTGCGATTTTCAATAACAATACATAGATGATCCAAATCTGCATTCTAATTTTTATGCGATTTCAACAGAGTTCTTTCAAGATTGATATTATGATCAGGAAATTACACACTTTTTATCCTTTTCAGTTCTTCTGACTTTCATGTACCCAAATAGAATGAAAATGACGCATGCAATTATCGCCAATACATCACTGGGAACAGTTCTGTTAAAACTACCTCCAACTAGCATTATAATAAGAATGATTGAGCTAAAGGACCATAGAAATTTCCTTTTAATGTTCACTATAGTGTCAAACCTGTTGAAATATAGAAAGAGGTAGACCGTTAAAAGAAGCAGTGCCAAAGTTTCCGGGATTAAAATTTCTGGAAGGCGGTTTCCGAGAATGAAGGGAAGAATCATTCCAGCAGCGAATGGGATTAAAACGCCGTATTTTACCCCGGTACCTATTCTTTCTTTTTTCCTCATTCTTTCTATTTGAGAATTTTTCCATGCTGCAAAGATCAATACAAAAAGCAGCAAAATGAGAAGAATAACTGGCAGAATTCCAGGCACTCTTCCTGCAGAAATGGAAGCAACCATCAAGAAGTAATAAATTAACATGATTACGGGAACCATGATCATATAGTTCCTTTTGGACAGAATTGGATTCTGCAGTTTTTTAGGCCAGATAACCCTTAGGATAAAAAGGGTTGTAATAACTGTGACTACAGCATGAAGTATCATAACATATAGGGTCCACGTGAGGTTCAGTCCAAATGCGGTGAGCCATAATTTATGTGCGCCGGTAGCCTCCATCGTAAATATGGATATACCTTCTTCAAGAATTCCATAAATAAGTCCTAATATGTAAATAGTACCTAATTTGAGGTTGTATCTAGCCGAAATGTCAGCAATGATTGTGATCTGGAATCCATAGAAAGCGAGACCCATCAGGAAAGATACAGGATATTGAAAAATTCCTTCGACACTTGTGGAACCGGTCAGGATCTCTGCCCCAAAGAAACTTAAACATGCGATTAGCAGGATGGTAGCATATGAATGATAATGTACTGATGGAGATC
>JAKAYH010000392.1 GCA_021826835.1 Thermoplasmata archaeon
AAGTATTTCCACTCCTATTATGGCTGGAAAATCTATATTTTCAAGAAATATGAATTCCGGTTCAGAAACGATAACCCCGTTCAGTTTTAGATTCTTGAATGTCAGGGAACCATGACCCTAGAATTGAAACGGGAATTTCACCGTAAGATACAAATCCAAGTTGTTCTGGCCTGATTCGATTGGGCAATACCGCACTGATATAATTTCGTCCAGCTGCAGAATCTATCAAAGCAGAGACTTTGACACTTTTGATTGTGCCCTTTATTTCAATCTGATCGATGATCAATCCCTTGCAAAAAAGCATCCTTATGTTGGGTTCTCTTTGAACGTCTCAACTTTTCTGGTGGTGTCATTTATTACCAATGCAGCAATCATGCCGGTCTTTTGCTTCTTATCTCCAACTTCTATGTCTCTTGAATAGATAACAACAGCATCCCAATAACTCTGATTGAATTTTGCAGATGCAATCCTAGCAGGTCTTTCTATACCCAAATCTTTAAGGTGCTTTTCAACGGTGAGCCTCACATCTTTAATGTCCATCTGGATTTCTTGATCCGAAGTATAAATGTTATAGTAGGTTTAATAAACATTGTTTTAGTTTCCAGACAATAGATTTTCTCTTGAAAATACAATACGAGAGTAAAGTTTTAGGCTTTGAGAAATATAATTATATTCATACTATTATATTTATGGGCTCGACCGGATTTGATTAATGTTTTAAGCGAATACTGTAGTTTTAGGTCTTAACGAGTTAGATTTTTATACTTATCACGGTTTAGTAAGTTAATAAAGGAAGGCAATGATTATGGCAAGTGAATTAGAATCCAACGAAAGGTTGGTACGAAGATGGGTGAATGATGTCCTAAATGGGGAAGCAAAAAGTACCGAGGAATGGCTGTCGTGCATCCGAGAGAGATCGCCTGATTACTACGATGAGAACTATGTTGCGCATCACGACCCATTGTCTAAGGGTAGGGAGGGCCTACTTGATAGGTTTGCAAGTTTGGCATATGCCTTCTCTGATGTAAAGGTAGATTTAGTCCTGATATTAGCAAAAGGTGACTTGGTGGCGGATTGTATACGCGTGACAGGGACGCATAATGGACAATTCCTGGGTATACCACCCACAGGTAGGAGAGTATCCTGGCTTCAGAACGAGATTTTTCGATTAAAAGATGGGAAGATAATAGAAGGATGGGTTACAAGGGACTGGCTAGGGCTCTTTCAACAGATCGGGGCTTTTGGCAATCCCAAAAAACATTGAGAATCTAACTGAAATTACACTAAGACATCACACCGGACAATCAAGGAGACTGATGTAAATCGCCCGTCAATTGGAGCATAATGAACAATTAAGACCTAGGTCGCTTTGTGTTTCAGTAAATGACGTTATACATAGAGGTTTCAATAGACATGGGCCCGACCGGATTTGAACCGGTGACCTCCGCCGTGTCAGGGCGACATCATGCCAACTAGACTACGAGCCCAAGCTTGAAAGGTATTTTTTTTGCATATTTATAATCTCTCTGACTTATCGTATTTTCATTCGTTTTTACACCCATTTTCGAATTGACTTTTTGTTACCATAGTTGACCAGATGGAAAAGAATAAAGATTTAGCTGTGTTATTTATCCTACCCTATGGGTAGCTATGTCTTTGAAACTGAAATCAACGTTGATAGTGAGCATGTTTACGGCGAGTTATACAAAGTTTTGAGGGAGAACAACTGGATTGTCCTTTCCTATGTAGATCTCAAGGAGATACTTGAAAAGAATTTTTCTACAAAATATCCGTATTTCTTCATTCTGGATGTGTGCAAGCCGCCGGCCGCAAAGGAACTCATTGAGTATAACAGAAAGATAGGATTATTCCTTCCCTGCAAGATCATCATTGAGGAAACAGGTCAGAATAGATCAAAAGTGAGCCTTCTCAGGGTCTCCGAACTTGACAGATCCTATCTGGGAGGGAACGGGAAGATAGCGGAAAAGTATGAGAACGAGCTCATAAATGTGATAAAGTCTGTTAAAAAGTAACCAACTAAAAAATCAAATTGATTTCCCTATTTCCCAGACAAAAGATTTTTCAGCGCCTCCTCAAGATCAGTAAACTGGAATTTGTAACCGCATTCCAGAGCCTTTTTCGGAATTACCTTTCTTCCGTTTGCCAGTGCATTAGCTGATTCTCCGATGGCAAGTCTCAGCATAAAAACAGGTATCTTCAATCTTGAGGATTTCTGAAGAACCTTTCCGAGGGTCGTGGCGAATTCCCTCATTGTGGGAACGTTAGGGCTGGATGCGTTCACAGGACCCTCCACACCCCGGTTTTCCACACAGAAGATTGCGAGAGCAACTTCATCCTGAATGTGAATCCACGGAAACCACTGGTTACCGGGGCTTATGGGTCCTCCAAGTCCTTTCCTGAATACCTTAACAAGCTCAGGAAGTGCACCACCTTTATCAGATAAGACTACGCTTGTTCTAATGTTGACAACTCTCACCCCTTTTCCCTCCAGATCTTTTGTTGCCTGCTCCCATGATGTTACAAGCCGACCCCAAAAATCAGTTCCGGCAGGGTATTCCTCAGAAACCTCAGAATCATTCCATGAATCATAGCCATATATTCCACTGGCAGTACCATTTACAAAAACATCCGGTAGTGGATCCATCTTTGCTATCTCTTCACAGATGTGTTTTGTAACGTTAACTCTACTTGAAACTATTTCATTCCTGTAATCTCCCTTCCACTTTTTGAATGCTGGTGCCCCGGAGAAATTAAAGATTGCCATGGAACCATTTAGCTTTTCATGGAGCTTCTGGTCTCCAAATATGTATTGTTCTTTTTCGTCTACTTCATCGGCTGATAACTTTTCTATTGTTCTTGCAAAACCCTTGACAGCATAATTCTTTTCCTTAAGGGCTCTACATAGGGAACTGCCTATGAGGCCGGAAGAACCGATTACAGAAACTTTGGAATTGACATCCATATGCATGGATATCAGGTCCCGATATTAATACTTGGAAAGAAATTTTTAATGAATATCTTTGACAACTGAGATTCAAATCAGAACAGAAGGTATTGCCGGATCTGCATTCTCAAAATTAATTGGCTGAAGATACACTAAATACTTGTAATAAGATAAACGCATAAAATTACCATTTGTTCCAGAATATCACGGCAGAATACACCGTAAAGAAAAGCGGATCACCCTTGAAATAATATGCTGAATCTCCAGTCAGGAAAAGATGAATCCTAACAGTGCTATGAGTAACTACAAACTTTATCTCTTAATTTTGGCAAAGAATTTATGCTTCTGCAACAGACCAATGTCAATAACCCGCCCTGAAGAAAAAATTGCTCCGGTCGGGATTGGTATCAGCAGGTAAGAT
>JAKAYH010000393.1 GCA_021826835.1 Thermoplasmata archaeon
CGTATATTAACATTTCTTACTTTCCCATACTTTAGAGCAATAAGGGAATAATACCTATAAATCGTACTAAGTCGGAATGAAAAAGAAAATCTCTGTTGCAATTGATGAAGATCTCCTTGAGTGGATTCGTTCTCAGGTTGAGAAGAAGCGATTTGCGTCAGCTTCTCATGCCGTGAACTATGCCTTGAATGAGCTGAAAAAAAGCGGTTCAAAATGAAATCATCAGATCTTATGTTTGGTGTTCTGCTGATACTATATGGATTGGCTCTGTTTGGTATCTCTTCCTGGATATTTCCAGCTCTGTATACTGCTGGCCTGAATTCAATAGGAGTTATCATGTTCATGATCTCCTTTGGAATCCTTTTCACTGGATTCTATTATCTTTTTGACAAGTCCAGATCGCCCTCCTAACAATGCGATTTCAGTCAGAATGACTATCAATAAAATAGCGGGAAAAGCAAATATCGAACCTTGAATGACAGTCCCCTCACTCAAAGGATAACGGTTGCCGTAAATGATAGGAGCCACTATTTCTGTAAGGGTTGCTGCACACAAATCGAAAATTGCTGCCCTTAGCAATGATTTCTTGTTGATAGACTTAGGCAAGACATTAAAAATTGAGGATGGTTTCATGCAGGCCCCTCCTTGTCCTTACGGTAAGTCACGCAATCGCATCTGGAACATTTCCATGTCCAATGACTGGCCTTGGAATGTCCACACGTGCACATTAAAACTCCTCCAGTCTTGCAATTCTCATGCAGGGGCCCCCACACAATGGGCCTTCTCATCATCACTCTCTTTTACTGAATCATCGGATTTATCTAGGTATATTTTCAGTTTTCCATCATTTTGCTTCAATACGACCCTATCATGATTCTTCCAGCCCAGATTCCTTACTATTTCTTGAGAGATATAAAGTCTTAATCCTCCAGTTCTATCAAGATACACCTTTGTAGTTTTAATCATACATACCAACTTACAATCTTGTAAAGTGAGAGCAATATTTAATTGTTTCCATTTACAATGTTGTAAATACATATAATAAAATAAATAATATATATCTTTGAATTACAATTCTGTAGATGGTTAATGATATCCCTTCTGAAAGTGCAATAGCAAAAAAACACGTTTCATCGGTTTTAATTTTCCTTTTAAACAAAGGAAAAGTTAAGAAAACTGATATAGTATCTGTGGTTCATTCTAATACCACCGTAGATAAACTGACTTCAGAGTTGAGTAAAGAAGGATATATTGAAATAAAAAAAGAATTCGCTGGTAGAAAGACATACGAAATCTCTCTCACAGACAAAGGTCGAAGGGTCGCAGAACAGCTCAAGAAGGCACAGGAAATCGCAAATTCTCCCACCATAGAGATCAAGGAAATGGACGATCTTGATCTCACAATGACCGATGAGGAAGCAGAGATGGCAAAGCACCTCAATCTCCTGTTCCATATCAATGTGATGGATGACCACATCACAGTCGAGGAAGTGAAGCCGGGAAAACCATCAAGGATATTCAACATCTATGTGAAGAGGAACGGAAATGGGGAATTCAGGCTGTGGTGCGAACATGACGATTCATATGACTGCTGGCATGTGAAGGCAGCATGGACATATCCTCATGTCCAGAAGATGATGATGCACTACAAGGAAAAGGCAAAAGTTTGCGTGAATTGCCATGAAAGCAATGATTCAGATGCAATATTTTGCAAACACTGTGGAGTGAGGCTGGAGTGATGCTGAATAAAGCAGAGGGAATGATGGGGGAATGATAAAAAATGAAAATTTATAAACCGAGTTTCAAGGAGAAAAAGCTAGAAGAAATGTATAAATTGATGGAAGAGACTGATGGATCAGAAGTACAGTTTTATGCAATTTTAGTAAAGAAAAATAAAGAAAAAGAGAAGATTTGGGTCGTTAATACACTTTCAATAACAAAATCGCTGGGGGATGAAATAATTGAATCTGCAATGGAGTCTCTTATTAAAAAAAGCCAAGTCAGGATAAAGGATTTCGACTTGCAGAGCGATTTATCGCCTGAATATCTGATTGGAAAGTTAGCTGATGATCAAGTTCCAGTCTTAAATAAAATAATTAGTGAAATGAAGAAAAGTGACAATTCATCAATTTCATATGTGAAGTTGTCAAAATCAACTCAACTTATCGGTTTTGCGATAGAAATAGGAAAAAAATTAACTATTTTCAATAAAGTAACAAAAACCAAATTGTTAAATTCTAAAAAATACCTATATCTTGTAGAATCCCCTACAGGAGAGGTTACGCATCTCGAAGAAAAGAATTTATTATCTATACCGAACAGCATTGACGCAATTCTATATGAGGACCCCCTATACATTTTGGAAGTCAATAATTTTCTTTCCCTGTTTGATTATGGGGCAGCTTTTACAAAATTTATAGATAGTGCAAAAACCAGTTTGGCCAGCATAGTGGACGATGTTCAATATGTGATTGATGAGACTGCCCCGCATATAAGAGATTATAAGCGCCTGGCTTCTGCTTGTGCCGGTTATGTGGATAGAATAGTAAAGGCAAATATTAACCTTGAGCCTATAGCAAAATCGTATAACCTGGGGATATCATTTTCCAAAGGAAAGATCTCGGTAAAGAATTCAAACCTTAAGGACATCCTCTCATTATTAAACGGGCAGGCTGTGAGAGACGAACTATTCAAAGAAAAATACCTTGCTCGTGAAAAGGAGAAGGTTTGAACTCACTTAAATCACTTTATTTAATTAGAATAGGTACGATATCCATAAAGGAAGAAATCATCGATTATGAAGTATGCTTTAAATTGTATATTTGATTGTACTTTTTCTCTTGAAATAATTAAAATCTGTGCACCATCGCTTGTTTTCGCTTTAAAGAGGAAAGGGAATTTAATTCGAACTGCAATCATTTGATAGATTAATCTCTCTCTCTGAAAAATAGTTAGGGATAGAATACTGAAGATAGATATTAGAAGTAACACAATTAGCTCACTAAGGTACGAAGAAGAAACTCCTGGAATGGCTAAAGTCGTTACCGTTAAAACTGTAATAACAATTGTCAGGATCAAGGGCCACATCTCTGAAGCTCCATCCTTTTCCGTCAATTCAACTTTGAATAATTTTGGATTGAATTCTTTCTTATCATTTATGAATTTTGTAAAATACACATTAATCACTATAGATAGTGCGGTTAAAATAGTAAAAACTGCTATTAGTGAAATTTCTTTTGTTAAAAATGCTACGATCATTGAGGCAATAAAAATCGGTAAAGATACTCCAACTGAGAGGATTAAATTTAATTTAAATCCCATTTTATCACCATGTATATAGATGTAAACTTAGACTTTATCTTTTTCATTTTAATACTTATTTATA
>JAKAYH010000394.1 GCA_021826835.1 Thermoplasmata archaeon
CTTCAGAGAGAAATTACCGCTGTCTTAAATAAAGACAAAGTCAAGATAAAAAACGCAATCATAAAGAGAGTTGTTGATTTTTACGCCTTTGTCGTAAATAATGTTCCATCTATTTCTATATCTGTTAGCTCCAATATTTTATTGGAGCAGGACTTGGATCGTTTCATTAGGGACGGAAAAAACCCTAAGAATCTGTACGTAAAGGTAAAACATCAATCGACCAAGGGAGAGGTTATTAATATGGTCGGTCACTTGAAAAGCGAGCGAGAAAGATTGGAAAGCTTGGCTCAGGACGAAATAACTATAAGTTCAATACAGTCTGCCGCAGATGACACTGAAGTCCTGACATTAAAAGTTGGGCAGAATAACTACGATTATGTGGCAAATTCGTTAGAAATCGTACTAACGATGCAAAATTGTTCCAGGTTTAATGTCTCTTCAACCGAACTCTCGAAACATATCAAGATTAACCCCGCCGAAAGGCATAAAATGATACAAACCATAGAAAATCTGGTAAACGAAAAACTGATAAATGGTAAGAGCTTAATTGGGAAAGCTTATGATTCGGCCAAAAACCCTGATCTGTTCCCCCATATGTTCAATTTACCGTTCGAGGAGCCAGTAGTCATTGGCCAGAAACAGGCTTATCCCTTCAAATCAGTAAAATATGGATTAAAAAAGTACGGTCTGTATAAGACCTCGAAGCAGTTGGTAAACAATGAGATTCGCGTTGGCGTAATATATCCAAATAACTTTGCGGAAAGAGCGAGGATAAATAAATTTCTCGAAGCAACAAAGTCCGAGTTGGAATCTTTATCCTTCAAAATGATAATAAGCAACATCCTGCAATTTGATCTCACCGATGAATCTGATTTAGAAAAAAACATAGATTCTTTTATGAAAGATAGGATAGACCTTGTTCTTTGTATTCTGCCAGATTATTTTTATGATGATGAAGATGACGAAGCAAACGAAATTTATCATACTTTTAAACGCCTAACGATAACCAGAGGGATAGGTGGACAAGTGGTCACCTATAAAACTCTGGAAAAACCCTATGCGATTTTTAACATAATTTTGGGTATTTTGGGAAAAACCGGTAACATTCCATTCGCCCTTTCTAAACCACTGGAATTTTGTGATGTTGTCGTAGGTATAGACATTGCGAGACAGAAAAAAACCCGTCTACCGGGTTCTAATAATGCAGCTGCGATCGCCAGAGTTTACTTTAACGATGGGAATTTTCTCAAATATGTTATTCATGATGCTCCTCTGGAGGGCGAAACTGTACCATCAAGTGTTATGAGAAGCCTTTTCCCACTTAATGAGTTTCAAGGAAAAAAGGTAGTTGTCCATCGTGATGGATACTTCAGGGGAGATGAAATTGATACATTGAAGGATTGGGGGAATTCTATTGGATCGGAGTTTTCTTTGATAGAAGTAATAAAAAGGGAAACCCCTAGAATTTATGAGATTTCTGGGGACTCTATTGGCGCTCCAAAAAAGGGTACAGTTTTCATGTTTGATGACAAAAACTCACTTGTCATATCTTCACCTCCACCTTTCCCGGGTGTAACACCAAGACCTTTGAAAATACGAATAAAATACGGGAATATTCAGATGGTTCAGGCGTTAAGAACAATACTGTCGCTGACTGAATTACACTATGGTTCAACAAATCCTCCACGTCTCCCAGTTACGATACATTATAGCGATCAGATAGCTTGGTTTGCATTAAGAGGTATAAAACCACCAAATCTGATGGGGGAAATCCCATTTTGGCTTTAAAATTCCCGGCTAATTCAGTTTATTTGTTGTAGAATTTCCCCCAAATGCTTATATTTAATCATCTCATTGAAAAATTTAACTTATTCCACTTATTCCCCTCCCAATGCCTGAAAAGCTAATAGCAGTATCAAGGACATCTCGCAAGGAATCATCCTTGAGGATAACATTACCGAAAGAAGTTGCGGAGAAGTTGAATGTGTCAGAATCTGAACATATAGGATTTTATGAGGTAAGGGGAAAGATTGTTGTTAGGAAGATTGAGTAATCGCTGATCATGTTTTTGACCATGATTCACGTTAATCAAGTTGACGGGTGCTAAATGATTCGTTTACAATAGAAGACAATAAATTAGAACAAACCCAACAAAGATCAAGTTCTATGGTCACATAAGGTGAGTTATACTGATCCGAATACCCAAGGTTCTGGATTTGAAATTCACCACTGTCTTCTAAAGCGCGTTTTAGGTCTTCAGACCCTTTTAAATTAATATTAATAGAAGTCTTGACCATTGCAATTTTAGAAAGTGTCTCCTTAATTGATTTTTCCAACAGTGCCTCAATTTTTGTCTTTGCTTGCTTGTTCTTTACCTTATGTTCATTGATTTCGTTCGTCAATTGAGTCTTCATATTTTCTAGAGCCTTCCCGGCTTGTGTGTTCATAATATTACTGTTCATTATTTGTTTATCAAAATTATCATAATAACGGGATCTGTAACCTGCATCTAGCAACTGCTCAAGGAGTGGTGTTTCCTTTAAATAACCGCTATAATCAACATATACATCTTTGGGAATTATATCCTCTGCCGAATGTTTTTTTAAAGTTTTCTGGAGCAAATCTATTTCGGTTATTAAGTCCCCCATTTTTTCAATGGGATTACTATATGTTATCCTCGAACTGCTTAAGATTCTTGTTTTTGTGACCTTCCCTGAAAAACGTGACTCGACTTTAAATTGCTCTTTAGCTTTTTTCAATAACAATGCCTCTGCTTCCTCATAGTTCTTTCCGCACAAGTCACAAACTTCGACTTCCGAGGTCATGGAAATAGATAATAAATATAGCATATAAGTTGTTCTCTCTTTATAGAAGAAAAGGAAGATGTGCAATGCAACATATTAGTAAATCACTATTGTATTGCACAATTCAATAAGCATGCGTCATCTCTCTGTGGATTATTTTAAATTGCGGCTTTAGGGCAATCTCCTTGGCAATGTAATTCGGTCTGTTTGCTTTTATCAATTCCCCCATTGTTCTTTTGGGACCTAAGAAATATATCCGCAAATTCAATCTCTTTCCGTAACTAACAGATTCCTTCCATGCTCTATTTAATGGATTTCAGCAATTTCTCTTCAGCCTTGGAGGTTATCAATTTCCTTATACAGTTTAACAGTGTTTTTATTCTGTATAGGCTTCGATTATCTTGATCCTGTCCTTGCTTATTTTCCTGAAGCACTTGAAAGCATGACCGTATGGTGCCTCAGACTTATTATAACCATCATCTAAGACCAACCAGGATTTGGGCAAATCTACTTTGAGTATAATTGCATTGGCAGAAGTTCTTGTATGAAAACGCTCAAGCATAC
>JAKAYH010000395.1 GCA_021826835.1 Thermoplasmata archaeon
TAATCTCACTGTGATTTCCGGTACAAGCGGAAGTGGCATAATGAAAGGAGATGCCATAGGGAGAGTAGCATCAGCAGTTTATTCCGGTAAAGATAAGGTAAAATTATACAATAATATAGAATTCAATGTTGCCGATGTTGGCGTTAACCATAGAAATGTAAAAATGGAACAGCTGATTCTTTAACTTTTTCAATACTCCCATTTCTTTATTAAATCTCTGGAATCTATTACTTCTCCTGTCATGGAGATGAATTCAAGAGCTGTGAAAAACATTCTCTCGGAGTAAGTGGAGGTAGCATCTGAAATAACTACAGGAATAAATCCACTATTGTAAAGGATTGCAGTTGTAATCAAAATTTCAATATCCGTGGTAAAACCGCTAATCATGATTATCTTCCTGTTAGTTGATTTGATGGCGTCAAAAATCTCAGGTTCCGTCAATATATCAATTTTATTGGTCTTAAATCTCAGGTCTGGTTCATAGTGATCTGTAATCTCTGAAAATTGTTTTAGAAACATCTCATGCTGGGGGCTAACAGGAGCCATATTCCTCTTTCTTCGATTATGTTTTTCAGCGCCATATTCTTTCGATAGATGATCCATATTTTCAATGGCAATGTTCATTGTGGGGATATTGTATCTTTTAAAAGCGCTGAGGATATATTCGTAAGCACCAATAAATTCCATTTTGCTAAAAACATCCTTAAAAATGGATTTGTTAACATTTAAAGAAATATGTAAGATATTTTCCGGGTTCGTTAGGTTCTCAATATTCACAACAGGATCAAGAGCATTATTGTTAAAAGCATATGAGTTTTTCCCATAACCCTGGCTTTAACACAGTTTATTTCATGTACATGATTAATTCATTCCAGTTTATCTGAACAATGAAGAAATATAGGATTTTTTACCCCTTTTTTCTCTGGTTTTTCCATAATCGCCTTAGATAATACTGTCCGGTCAAGTAATCCTTCCTTTTCAAGATTGTAGCATATTGCTATGAGACAGGTCTTCACCCTTACTCTCTGAACTGTCGTTGTCATCACATAATCAAAGTGGAACATACCGTTGAAGAATGCACAGGGATGTTCCACTTCTAATCTTATTTTTGTTATGGTGAGATTCTGGCATAAACTTTTATTTATCAGATGAGCCTTCATTAAAAGGGAGATCTATTGTGCTTTTGATCCTTTTGCAATCAGGTTCAAATAACCCCATTTCAGTAACACATGAGCAAGTCATGGGCATTTACAATTCTTTGAGTAAGAAAGATCCTATTTTTAGAAGGAGATCAATTGCAAAGAGAAAGTGTATTAGAAACATAATGATCGAATGGTCAAAACCGTCAAAGTGCGGTTGTATCCGGATAAAGAGCAGATAATTCTCCTGGAAAAGCACCCTGGATCATGCCGCTTCGTGTACAATCATTTTTATGAGGTCAGGATTAAATACCAGGCAGAGTACAGGAAATACGGAAAGAATATATTGACAGGTTTCGACACCATGTGGATGTTCATTCTATCTGCAAATCTGATATGTTGTAAAAGTGTTGAAACAGTGAAATTCTCACCTGGATTTGTGAACATAAATGGGCTCTATTCCCAAATATGTGTCATTCTCTATATATATTGTACAATAACTGGACTGATACTTTAAAAGGTAATAAGACCAAAACCGGCAAGAGTATCACAAGGCATTTCAATTCCACTGTAGAGTCAGGATAATTCAACCTGTTAAATTTTCATAGGTTTTAACCCTCAGATTAATGAAACGTCTTCCATAGGACATTTTGAATTCCAACATGCAACAAACCTTTTTCTCAAACATTATTCAAGTCCTCCCAATGTTATTATATATAGATTCGCATTCTATTCGGTATGTATAATTATGTCCTCATACCTGGAGCCTGGCTTGGAGGCTGGGCATGGGATAAGGTCGATCATATACTGGAAAGGAGCGATCACAATGTTTTTCCCATAACGCTTACAGGTATGGGAGAGAGAGTTCATCTTGCATCTCCTGAGATAGGCATACAAACAGCAATAGAAGACGTACTCAACGTTATAAAATTCAATGATCTTGAGAACATTGTGTTGGTTGGCCATAGCTTTGCTGGGAAAGTTGCAGCTGCTGTGTCAGACAGAATCCCTGAAAAAATCAAAATGACAGTTTATCTTGACTCATTCAGGCCCAAGGACACTGTTGAACCTCAGGGAATCTTTGATCCAACAGAAGAATATGGTCCGCTTGAGCATGGATCATTCGCTATCCCTTTTTCAGAAGCCATTCTTGGTAATATTGGAAAGGATGTAAAGGGGCAGAATAAGAAATGGATGCTTGATAAATGCACCCCATGGCCAATAAAACTTGCTACAGATCCAATAATTCTGGCCAGATCACCAGACCTTATGAATACAGGATACATTTTCTGCTCGATGAGTGGTGACCCGGTAGATGAGATAATTCAAGGCAAATGGGGTAAACTAAATGGCCCCTTCCGTGTAATGGAGACAGGGCATTACCCCATGATCACAAAACCTGATGAACTTGCGAAATATCTTCTTGAACTTCCAGAATTACAGTGAATATTGCTCTCCTCTTTGCTCATTTGTTATGGAATTTAAAAACAGAGATTTAATCAAAAATAATTAGAATTCTTGTATACATCGCGAATTCCTCTATTCGCTGAGGAGTGATTCCAATAGGGTCTCTTGTATTTAGTAGCAAACTAATACCCTTATCTCTATAACTATCTGTTTCTCCTTCACCTGAATTTTATGCTTTTCTTTGCCATATTATTATCTTCATAAGATTCAAATGAGCCAAATTTTAAGGGTTTGGGTGAGATTTAAAGAATTCTAGAAGTAATTTTGGTTTTATAGTTTATAAACGCGTAAATAATATTACCAATCAGGAAATTTTTTGTGGCATTAATCATAATTTCCTTTACTCACTTTTATGAGAAAGACAACATTCTCCCATCACACAAATATTAGTATCTTTCATATATTGCTGTTTAATCCCTGTAACTAGGCGGAGGTTGTCGAGCTAGGTTAAAGGCGATGGATTTAGGGTCCATTCCCGTTGGGGTTCGCCGGTTCAAATCCGGCCCTCCGCATTATCAGACGTAAATGTAAATAGTTCATATCAGGGAAGAATAAGTCTACCCGATGTACAATGTATTGAATATACAGTTTTTGGTAAAAGGATTTTTCAAAAGATTGGGACGACTTTGAGGCTCAATAGAAATAATGTGAAGAAGGATCAGGTTCTCCCTCGACATTATAAAGAAACGGGCAAACTGTTATAATAAAGGGAACACAGAATAGATTTGGCTAACTATTCATTTAATTGAAAGTATAGATC
>JAKAYH010000396.1 GCA_021826835.1 Thermoplasmata archaeon
TGATCCTTGACAGTATGAGGAGTATATCCCTCACACTGTATTTCCCATCTATCATGTTGAGTATCTGGAAGTGAAGGTACAGTGACAGCAGATTGAGAAACATGTAGGTGAATAGCATATGATCATCCCTCAGGTATGATCGATCCGCCTCAAGATCATTCTTATAAACATTAAGGACGAAAACACCATTTATTAACTGTATCATAGGGATTGATTTATCCGGTGTAGATATGATATCATCCATGATAGTTTTTTTATCTTAAAGTTTAACTGATTTTATTCCACGTATTTTTTTCCAACGCTTTCTGGTTACTGACTCAACAAAAAATAGATGATCGAAACCAGAATGTAAAAAATAATGAATAAAATAATACCTTATCTAAATACGCTGGAAATATGGGGATGAAGAAAATAATGACGAAAAAATGTAACTAAGAAAATTGGAGTTAATTTTTCAAATACGACAATGAAAGAAGAAATACCCAAAATAACAATAAAGTCAATGGGGTAAGAAATGTATAATAGAGATGACTCCTATACATTTGGTCTACTCTTCTCATTATCTTTGCTGACTTTCATTTTGTCTCTTCAATTTTTCATATTTCCTCTTAAAAAACAATACCTCATACGTGAAGGCAAATATCAGGAACCATATTCCAATATAAAATATCACAAATGCCTGAACAAAATTATTTCCCTGAGCCAGAAAATAGGAGGGAAACAAAGATATAATCGCACCAGGTACCACTTCCAGGATTACCCTTCTTTTCTTTTCTGCATCCATGAAAATATTAATGCAAACATATATTTAACAGTTAGTGTTTTACCGGTAAATAGAGGCCTGCGCTTAAATAATAGCACATACCCTTTAAAATTATTCAGGTATTCAAAGCTAATAAATTAGACGAAATAAATCGGAAAGAAGAGAATTTTTATATTGCAAAAATAAATAAGTTTAAGTAATTATGCTTGTATATAAAACTGAATTTGCGAGGGTATGATTAATAATGAACCTTTTATGGTATATCATTGGTTCATGTGTTTTTTTTGTATTTTTTGATGTGTTGTTTTTAGCAGGTGCAATTTCCATCCCCATAATAAAAAATATAATAACAAGGAATAAAAATGATGAGAATAAAAACATACAGGATAATGATTTTCTCCTTGAAAGAACTATTTCCGGTTTAATGCTGATCTTAATGGTTATTGCTATTTATTTTATATTAATCAGTTTTGATTTCCCGGTCATACAGGTTAGTGGGAATTTCACCAAAGCATTCTCTGGTCCCTACTTTCACATTTTAATTTACCTCATCGCCTTTTTTGTATATTCCTTGTTTTCCCTGATAATTTTGCCTCTCGATCAGAGGCTGGCCGTAGGTAAAACGTTTATCTTTGCAGTGGGTCTTGCCCTGACATCTTACCTCGAATTTAACAATCCAACAGCTAATTCTCCCTATATCTGGACCTATACATTTGTATCCGCTGCTGCCCTCACATCTATCCTGATCCGGAGTTCAAAAATTTTAAAAAATCGCAATACCAAATACAGGATAACCAGGGTCTTTGGAACAAGTATGCTGCCTGCCATCATGCCAGGAACATTATTAATTGTACAGAGAGACTATCCTGTAAAGAACATTAAGGAGGGTGACATAATTGAATACATTAGTTCCATGGGCTATTCCCTCAGGAGGGTAGTTCACAGGGTTGTTAAAGTTAATCCTTATTCCTTAATAGTTAAGGGCGATAATAATGAAAGCCCTGATCCTGAAATATCTACAGGAAGAATCACAGGTGTGGTCATAGGGGAGATAGATAAAGTTACAAAGGAAATTCATCTTTTCAAAGACGATGTAAGTTCAGACACCTTCGATAGGATGATGAATAATAAAGGTGAGTTGAGCTATGGGGGAAATCCATTTATTTCTCGACTTTCGATCTTTACAGTGATTTCAATTTTGATTACAATTATTCTAGTGCTTGCATGAGTAAATAACCGATATTGTCGAATATGTTCTCAATCTTCGTTACGGTATCCTTTATGCTCTGCATAGTTCTCTTCAGAGTCACAACATCGGGAATGCTGCTGTATATTTCAAATACAGGGGGGGTATTCTCCGGTTGCGTTCCAGTACCATGCCCATGTTTAATTGTTCCGGATCGGGATGATCCTTTTCATGGCCGTATTCCAATACCTCCGCTGATCCGATGATGGCAATGACGTGATATCATACAGCAGGGAATTCCCCGAGCTGATCCTTGATGCGAGATCGGACGAGAACTGCCCTTACAGATCGGATGAGCCTATCCTGTCAAGAAGTTCTCATATACGCTGGGATTCAAGATTAATGTTCATTGATCTTGACATTGATGTTCCATCAAACCATGTCTCCGGTGAACTGGCAGGCAGAGGCCTCACCACCTTTGATACTACCATTGCGATTATCTGCATTGATTCATTCTCAGTGAGATTTTTCTTGTGAATCTTTTCAATGCCAAATGCGTTGACTATATCCAATATGGGTATGAAGGGCCAATGGATGAGGCTTTCTCCCGAATGTATGGCTTCTTAACTTTTCTGTCTCGCTGTTCTCTTTTTTCCACAACGTACCCATAGTGGCAGCTTATGTTCCTTATCCAAGGGTTGTAGTATAGCACTCTCTCATAGACGTATATCTTTCCATTGGCAGACTTTTCATTCCGCTGATTCTTAGATGTAAGGGTGGTATTTCTCACCATTACAAATTAACGTTTCTCTTGTTCGTGAATCTGGGATAAGGCCGCAAATCAGAGTTCAATGGTGGTAAAAATTCGGGGATTCAGGATCTATCGCAATAGAGAATAAACTCCACTAATCTGGTGTTTCATGGAGATTGACAGATGAGAATGTGTTCTTCCTATTACACAAAAAACATGGAGTTAAGGTTCTATTTGTTATTTTTAAAAGCCTAGTTAAAGCGGGAATAGCATTTATTATAATACTTATAATTCTGTTTATACTTCATTTGTGATTTTCCGCTTTTTGGGGATCCTCAAGGAGTGCTTTAAAAGAGTCAATCGTAGTAACGAATACGTTCTCGCCCAGTTCACTATATTTTTCTATCAGTTCCTTGTTTGGTACAATGATAATAACTCTAAGATTTGTATTCTTTATTCTGTCCTTTAGATCCTCCATGCTGTGCTTCAGGCCTGTTTCTATCTCCACCATAAAGAAGTCTGTCTCAATATCAAAAGAACCTCTTTCGCCTGTTGTGGAGACCCTGTTTATGGATACGCCATGCTCCGTTAATAAATCGACCACCCGAGACTGCATTCCTGTGTGAAGATTCGAAAGATTAGGGCTCTTAGAGTAATACATCGGAA
>JAKAYH010000397.1 GCA_021826835.1 Thermoplasmata archaeon
ACAATTATTTTTGAGTGTATATCCATTCCCGTATACGTGGGATCATCACCTCATCAAACGGTGATCCCACAATAACAAAGGATGGATGTTAATTTTCCCTTTACCGGGCTCTTAAGCATACCATCACGCTTCTTTGTACCTAAAGATTGATGTACCTACATAAATTTAATCTTTAAGTTATTGCTATACTTCTAACTGAATGTTGTTTCCTCCATGTTTTGTTCGCAAAAATTTGAGAACATATAGCGATGCATTAAATATAAATGCAATCTCAACGGTTAATAATAACAAGTAAACTAATAACCTCGACATATGTTACTACTTTTATTGAAAAGAAATCTTCCTGCAAGGCCAGACTATCCCCGATTCGAAATATATTCAATCAAATGTTCATTCCCCCCTAAATTGTATCGCTCACCTCTGAATCGAACTGATTTATCATTACCCGTGCAAAATTCAATGATACACGGTCACTATGTACTATGGCGCTATTGCCGGCATTTAAATGCATGTTTACATAGTACCACAATGAGATAAACGCCAGTATTATCACGTAATAATCTGCAGCATTTGACATGCTTGACAGGTTTGGTTCATTATTCAACGTCAAATGTGCCATGGCGCTAGTATACTTCTTTGAAAGGTTCTGGTAGACTGCCTTTTCTATATGATATTCAACTCCTATGTAGTTGAGTGGGACTTGTATATCTTTATTCAATAAGTCTGCAAAAGCTGCAATCAATGCCAGCGGGAGATCAACTGTAATAAAAGATAACGAAACATCAGAAAGAGCAAAAATAACCGCGTTATCAATTGATTCCTGAGCAGCTAAGTTTACAGCTACCTGTGTGGCTCCGTCTATACCCATGGAAATACTGTCATTT
The DNA here is from genome assembly GCA_021826835.1 of Thermoplasmata archaeon. The sequence goes on from JAKAYH010000397.1 coordinate 885, forward strand.
ACAAAAATGTGCATCACGGATGTTCCAATAGAGACCGCATTAGAGAGGTACGCGGCACCATAGAGGTCAGTAAACAACGAAATAGTAAGATTGTGAATTGTTACATTATCTAAGTGAATAATTCCATTCAGGATATCTGCGTCGGAATAAGTTGAGGAATTTACGACATTGTATTTAAGCAGAGTAGATGTCACTAAATTGAACTGATCCGCATTCTCCTTTTTCTGAAGACTCTGGGAGCCGCTAAACAAAGTGAATAAGAACATAACGAAATTTTCCACCTGCGTATACTCTGTTGACGACATAAGAAGTTTCTCGAGTGCTGAAATCGCAGATCCAACAAAATCCACATGATTAAACACCCATCCTGTCCCAAGTTCTATTTGCTGGCTTAGCTCATTCCAGTAACTGGATGCATTATAGGAAGCTGTGAAGGTAGAATCAATGTAACTCATGCTATGGAAACTGAGTTGATAATTTGAGTATGCAACCCAGAGCACCAACAATTGCTCAAGTACATGCGTAATTCCCGGGAACCAGGTATTCCCTGAATCCTGTGTTATATAAGATGAGTAAACACGGTATACTGAACTAGGGCCTGAAGTGAAGTTATAGTAAAGATACATATAGCCTTGTTCGGCACCGCTATAATATTGAAGCTGCCTGTAAATGGATCTGTTCACCTGCAGATGCAGGCTGTATTCGTTTCCCCCATAGTACATATTGAGAGTAATGTTTTCTTTCTTTGGTAGGGGTGAATTTGAGGGGGTCTTTTGAAAAGAAATATCATGGTAAACTAACCCAATATCACTCTGTATGCCTGAATTAGTGCTAATCAATATTAGCGCAATTATGATAGCAGCCATTGTAATAATCGCTCTAATTAGTTTTCCATGGTGCATTTTTTTCTCCTTTTCTGACTTTTAGCGGTTTTATCAAAAGTAAGCTCTTGTACTTAATATTATTTGGTATAATAATCTTAATAAACTTAGTATGGATACTTTTAACAATGTATAAAGTAAAACTTCGTGTTCACATTGCCCCAGTCGGATATGAAAACGAAAGAATTTACAAGCCTGTTTTGGAAATGAAAGCTGACAGAGTCTGGCTCCTAGTTTATTCTAAAAATAATAAAGCACAGGTTTATCAGCAGAAAGTAGAGGAAGTTCTTAAACAGGAGAAGATTGAGTGCAAAACTGCAGATTGTGACATCACTGACTTATATGATGTTCTCAAGGTTATGAGGAAAATAGTAAATGAGGAAAATGGTAATGAAATCTTCATAAATGTATCCTCTGGATCAAAAATCGAGGCGATCGCTGGAATGATGATGTCGATGATAATGGTAGACACAATGGATATCCATTCTTATTACGTAGTGCCCGAAGGTTACATCAATGAACCGAAGAATGGTGAACCACTGTCCTCAGGCACCAAGGAGGTTTTTCCCCTACCAAGTTACCCTATTGAAAAACCTGCCCCTCAACTCATAGAAATTCTTAAGATTTTAAAGGGACATAATGGGAGAATGACAAAAAAAGAACTTGCACAAGAAGCTTGTGCTTCGGGCTTGATTAAGGCCAGTGAAAAAAACCCGGAACAGTCTAAGTATGCGTCCCTAACAAAAAAGCTTCTCCAACCTCTCGAAAAGTGGAATCTGGTTAAAATCATACCGGAAGGTCGAAACAAAAAAGTTAAATTGACAATTGATGGAGAAAATATGCTCAAATTTCTAGGTTGATAAGGTATTTGTTCAAATTTCGTTGGTCTACTTTGAGGTTTTGCGGTACAGAGTGGATATTCCTGTCTTTGAGGGATGTCATTGACCTTGGATGAGGCGTTCATCCTTTGGAAAAATTATTTTGACCACCCCCAAATTTAGTGAAGGATTACTTTGTCACAACATAATCTAAATATGCGATTTTTAAATATTTCATTAACTTTCGTTTAATCGTAGCATTTTTTAGAAAATTTTGACGGGTCCTATTTACTTTAGATAAATTTCACGAATTTTATGATACTTTTTTTCGAATAACTTGTAAATTCTTAGTGAATTTACAATGAACGGCTGAAAGGCGTAAAAACTATTATTTGCAAGTTTCATCATTTCTGACAACTCTATTTCACTCATTCCAAATTCTTCAGAACCTAATGTCAAATGTGGTTCGTAAAGGTCAAGCTCGTAGTATCTTCTGCTATTTTCAGGACTGGGGGAGATAACTTCCACAATCTTCCGGTGCAATGCATTAATCATATTGGACTCTACACCGAGATATACAACAGATTTTCCAAAGGATTTTACACCTTTTAATGACAGGTTAAACACTGGGAAGTTACTGCAAATTGTTTTTATAGAATCTATCCAGTATTCATCTTCATTCAAACCAGCCTGGGATTTAACGGTGATGTGCGGTTCTACAAAATCTGGTAAGGTATTATTTGGCCACATTTTTTGGAATTGCGTTAATATCG
>JAKAYH010000398.1 GCA_021826835.1 Thermoplasmata archaeon
CATGCGGATAACAAGGAAGCGATCCAGGGGTGAAAGACCCTATTCAGTGATCAAGACAATATTCCATGGTGGTCATGTCTTTGTTACCACTATCCCAAGGGTAAGGGTGAAATGCATGTTCATGTGTCTTGGGCACAACCTCATGTGCATGATAAGGATGAAAAAGAAGGGGATGATAGCGTGAGCTATGGAAATTCCATGAAGAATTAATGAGAATAGAGAAAAATAAGAGATAAAGGAGCCACTGCTAACAGGGTGCGATATGAATCAGCCGTAATTTCCCTGAAAGATCAATCAAGAGCCAAAATTAATATGTTGTTAGAAATTGTCTGTGGAATAATCGCCTCTACCTAGTTTATAAATCTTCAATTAATATGACATAAGCAATAATATTTGATAGTTTACTATTTTCCACAACCGAGACTTTCCCTTTAAAAAATCTCGCAAATATTCTCCCGATATGGATATTTTATGAAATATCTATTTCAGATCAAGACAATAAGAATTCCACTCAACCCTATACAGGATAATACTGGAGCTGACCTGATTAATACGATAAAACTGACCATATTAATCTAGGTTGAATTCGCTTTGGTAAAACTGGTAAAAAGATACGACAATCTATATAACAGGAAATTTATACGAGTTTATACAGGATAAATATGATTTCTAAAAGGAGTTTCAAAGTTATTGAGATAGAAACCACTAACTCCAAGGTAAAAATACTCAAAGGAATAACACTAATAAATGAGGCTTTTCCGAAAGAAGAATTTAGTATGGCATATTCAGGAAATAAATTAAAAGCATATGTCAACCTTTTGGATTTACAAAGGTTCAGGCAACAGATTGCAGAGATTGAAAAGAAATTGAATCTAAAGCCAGCTAACCCGTTTAAGGAAGTCTTGGAAAAAATTGAATCGATTGGAAGCTATGGTATCAAGTCAGGCAAGAGGTCTTTTGTTGATTATAATAAGGAGAGAAAAGTTAGAGGTAGAAGGCAGAAGGTTATGGATCGAGGTATGTATTTCTATGCAGTTGACAACAATTTTTCAAAGAAGAATAACAATCTGCCAATAGAATTACAGGATCAAATTGTGTTGGGTGATTCAGAAATATGGCTTAAGCAGTTGCCTGATAACTGCATTGATTTAATATTCACATCTCCACCTTACAACTTTGGCCTGGATTATGGTGAGCATAAGGATGGTACAGACTGGAACCAGTATTTTGGCAAACTCTTTAAAATTTTTAATGAATGCATAAGAATAACAAAATATGGAGGCAGAATTGCAATAAATGTTCAACCATTATACTCAGACTTCATTCCAATTCATCACATCATTTCCAATTTTTTCATGGAAAATAAGATGATCTGGAGGAATGAAATTATATGGGAGAAGAACAACTACAACGCAAAGTACACTGCCTGGGGGAGCTGGAAGAGCCCAAGTAATCCTTATCTCAAATATACTTGGGAATATATTGAGGTTTTCTCCAAAGGGGATCTGAAGCATCCTGGTGAGCCATCCAATATAGATATAATGGATAGTGAATTCAAGGAGTGGGTAAATGCAAAGTGGAGTGTTGCGCCAGAAAAATTCATGAAAGATTACGGTCACCCAGCGATGTTTCCAGAAAAATTAGCTGAGAGGGTGATCAAGCTTTTTTCATTCAAAAATGATGTCATCCTGGACCCTTTTAATGGTTCAGGTACAACCACAAAAGTTGCCAGGAATCTTAACAGGCACTATATTGGGATAGATTTGTCCAAAAATTATGTAAATCTGGCTTTAGAGCGCCTAAAAGAATAAAGAATGTTATTTCCTGTGAATTCCTGAATTCCATGCTTAGTATAATAAAGAAGATTCAATCTCTTCTTCAGCAGATTATTGTTTGGCTATAGCTCAAATATGATTCTGAGAAACACATTCGAAAATTCGTGCGATAAAGACCTAATTCTTCCTTTTTTGATTATGTTGTTAAATGTATATTGCCGGAAAGAAATCACTTTTTCATAAATTGAAATATGTTGATTATTATGGAATTAGCGCGCTTAAGTTATAATTTTGCTATTAAGATATATCCAGAAAAGCATTTATATTACTCAAGAGTAGGTGGTTCATGTCCGAAAGCCCGTATGAAAAATATATCCATGCTGATAAAATATTGTCGTTTCAAAAGAAAGAAGATGAGCTAGTATGTGATGGAGAACTTGATTTTCAAGGAGTGCAGCAGGAGGCCGAATTCATCTGGAATAGGATTAACTTTATGTTGAAAAGAATCAAACAGAATCTTGAATCAAACAAAATAATAGATGGAATTGGCCTATTATATCAAGCAGCAGATCTTTGGGGAAGCTTGACCAACAAGACACAAGAACTTTTAAAAAGACTTTGGCCAAATGACTTTCTGAAGGTAAGGAAAATAATTGGAGAGGGTGCAAGTACCGCCGATTCCCCCAGATACCGTGAGTCCGAGAGACTTGGCAGGAATATATGGCCCTCTTTTGAAAACCTGCTAAAGTCAAATTCGTTAACCCTAGAATCTCTTATCTCACAGGACAGAGAAACCGAACTGAACTCAGAAATGAAGGCTCTGATGGGTGCGATGATGTGGTATGACTATCGCGTTCAGGAATTTTCGATTGCACATCTTTATCTCGTTTTCGGGATCATAGGAGACAGGACCGTTGGTCTCAAAGGCGGAACAACTGAGTTCCTGATTAATAGATATCAGAGGTATATTTTCCCCAAACTATGGGATTCAATAAATAACCTTTACTCGAATTTTAAGCCCGTATAACAGTAATCATTTTTATTCCACAGGCACGTTAATGGATATACCTTCACGCAGTCACTTATTTTGCTTATAAAATGAATCAAGAAAGCCTCTAAAATGAAAAATATACGTTCCGCGCGTTATGCTATATCCAGGGATTGAGTAACCCTGATGTCTGCTGCTGATTATTATGTTACTTCAAACCATTTTTATTTTGTTTTCTATTTACTTTCGGCATATAAAATTGGAAGGAAAATGGGCAAGTAGACGCAATAACAAAATGGATGAAGGATAGTGCTACATCCTCTTGGGGATGATTAGTGTAATTATCTACAAATTCTGGTTTGCTTACTGATAAAGATTAATACAATAAAAAAATAAACAAATGTGATTATTAGAGACAGAGACATTCTTTTAACAGACAGGCTCGAATTGAAGTACAGCAAAGAGTTTGCAGAAATTGCAAACGATCGTACGATATCAGAAAATATTGCTAGTCATTCCTTTCCGAGCCCTTACACCGAGAGTGACGCTGAGTATTTTTTCACCAAAAACAGGTCAGAAGGGAAAAGGAAATT
>JAKAYH010000399.1 GCA_021826835.1 Thermoplasmata archaeon
CTGAAGAAGAATGTTGATTTCATTGATCAGATTGATTCACTGACAGAAAGGAAGATAAGGTCAATGCATGAAAGGGCTGTGAAGAAATCAGATGTGAAGGATATGGAAGAGGTGATTAAATTAATAGGGACGAATAAGATCAGAGAAAAGTCGGGAGAACTTTTTTCATAGAAGTTTTAATCAATTTCCACCAATTTGGAGGTATTTAATTTCCGGATATAAAACTTAAATGTTCATCAAACTAGGATGAAATGTTTGGAGGTTCAAGGACCGCTATTGTAAAGATTATTGTTTAAGCCATCTAGCTTATATAACACACGGAATGATGTCCCTCCCATTGCTAGCAATTGGAGATTTTTGCTCCACAAACCATACCCGCTCTAAATTTCCCGGGATTTCCCCCCTCTGGCATGTTGGTTACGGAGGTATCGTTTCCTACAGATTTAAATTCAGGAATCCCACTCACTATTTTCACCAATTCTTTTTGCTCTAATAAGATATGGCAATTCATTTCAATCTGAATTTAAGAGTGGGTACTTTCTCAAAACATTGTAATTGCGTTTCCTGCACTCTCATCGTTCATAAACCTTTTATAAGGTATAAGCATCGCATTTCCATGGCATATATTGACGATGAGGTGGTCTGCGATGAACCACCTAGTAGTGATTCAAACTTTATCAGTAGTGATCATTTTATTTCTTACGTTTAATTATCTTAAAAGGATTATTTTTTCGATAAAAATTTTTGCACGACGAAATGGTGTATATGATATTTTGCACAATCTCTACCTAACCGCGAATGGAGGGGGATGTTAATTGTCTTCCTGGAGAAAACACGTTTCGGAACATTCAAAAGCAGACATAGCGAAGCAATTAAACAGGTTACCTGAAGATATTAAATACAGGACGGAGGACCGACTTCATGTTGAATTTCATCGACAGAAGAAAACACGCCTTTCAAGAATTGAACTCTTCTTCATGCTTATTGGACCGGGCATATTAGTAATGATTGCGGATAACGATGCTGGAGGTGTTATCACATATGCCCAAACTGGTTCAATTTTTGGGATCGGATTTTTCATTCCCTTTATGGTTCTAATGCTCCCTGTAGCGTATTTCGTTCAAGAAATGACGGTACGTCTGGGTGCTGTAACGCACAGAGGACACGCAGAACTTATCTGGAAACGTTATGGAAAGTTCTGGGGGTCATTTTCGCTAGGGGATTTGGTCATCGCCAATTTTCTTACCCTTATAACGGAGTTTATAGGAATAACTGTCGGAATGTCTATTTTTGGCGTATCACGAATCATCTCGGCTATCATCTTTGTTTCCGCAGTAATAGCCATACAACTTTTTTTAAGATATTATACATGGGAACGAATTTCCCTATTCATTGCGATTTTCAATCTTGTGTTCGTCCCGTTATTGTTTTTCCTCCCCCATCCATCAATAGAGCGGGTCATAGATAGTTTTGCAACATGGAGGATAAGTGGTGGTTTCAGCTCATTGTTTGTTTATGTGTTACTTGCCAACCTGGGCACTACAATCGCACCTTGGATGTTGTTCTTTCAGCAATCTTCTGTAGTGGACAAAGGGCTGACAAAGGATGATATAAAATTCGGACAACGCGATACTTTCATCGGTTCCACAGTTATGGTCATAGTGGCTATCGCCATAATAATTCTGACAGGTACAACCGTATTTGGCTTTGATTCTAAAGGAACTCTTGGAATCGACAATATTCTACAGATATTTGCCGCAAAAGTCGGAGTTTTTCCCATGGAACTATTTGCGTTTGGTCTCGTCGAGGCAGGTTTCATAGCGGCAATCGCAATATCTGCCAGTACATCATGGGCGATGAGCGAAGCATTTGGATGGAAAAAAAGCATAAATTTGCCTGCCAGAGAAGAAGTTATGTTTTATCTTCCCAGTTTCATTGCTTTAGCGGTCGCCGCATCTATAACCCTTATCCCAAATGCGCCTCTTGGTTATCTCAATCTGACAGTACAGGTTATAGCCACAATCTTCATGCCTGCTGCTATGCTGTTTCTTCTATTGCTATTAAATGACAAGGGGGTAATGGGTAATATGGTCAATAAGAGATGGCAGAACATAATAGGTTTCTCGATAATTGGGTTCCTGATACTGATGAATGGCCTTTATGGATTATCAGTAGCTCTTCCGTCGGTATTTGCCCATCTTGTTGGATTGATATGAAAGGTGTGATATAAATGTCTGAAAAAGGTAAAGAATTAAAAGTAGAAGACGATGAGGAATTTCATAAATTCATGGTTTCGCAGGGGCTAACAGATTACAATAAAATACCCGTTGAAAAAGTCGGGTTCAGCAAAGGAATCAAAGCTGCTTTTTGGTTCCTACGAATATACATAATCCTTATGATATTGCTTGTTGTAATGGGTTTTTCACATGTCGTTTAAACTATATTGCTTTATGAATAACAATTTCAGAAATCGTTTGACATTTTACAATTTGGTCTGGCCCTTAAACACACTATCTTCAGGATCATTGCGTTTCCGGATGCACCTGAAACATGACTCTGGCGTTGTATTAGCAGTGACTTTCTCTCCCATCTTTCGCAGGGAGCTTTCCCTTCAAAGGTTGCTGGTGGAATCTCCATGGACTTGAATTCCCTTGGGTCTGAAGGTACTCTGTCTTTCATGCTAAGCCATCTGACTTACGGATGCAGGCACTTATGAAGTTATATGCAATCCGACCTCTTTCACTTCTGTCTTCTGGCAGATACATCATAATATTACCTCTGCAAGATGTAACCGTTTCGCCCGCTTTCACCTACTCTCTTGGGAAAGGGGACTTCTCGCTCGCATGTGTTAAAAAATCTATTGGTTGAATGGACTCTGGGAGATAAGTAGTCACTCCTCATCTTTTTCAATTATCAAACTGGCTCTCTTTCCCAGGAACTCCTTAGGGCAATCCACCTTTGCTCCTGATCCGAATTTTGTCACAACTCTTTCCATGTAGGCCTGAATGTTTCTTACTGTAATCTCATCGGTTTCAACAACATCTTTCGTGATACATAGTCTGAGTGTGAGAAACTGAGGGATAGCATCAATTCCCTTATACAGGAATAAGTTCTTCCCGTCTATGATCTCAGATTCGAAAAAATATGAAGTAACACACAGGAAAGGGCTGCTGGGCATGTCTAGGGAACTCAGATCCATGATTGATCATGCCTTCTGCATTGAGGTGGACGAATTTGGCAGAACCTCTTGTTAGATGCCAAAGAGAAGGCATTAATCATTCTCACAAAGGAGATAATGAAGCTGGGCAACAGGAGAATGGCATATGAGTTGCCGCTGTTCGGCGTTGATCTGACAA
>JAKAYH010000400.1 GCA_021826835.1 Thermoplasmata archaeon
CAGTGCAGTTGACGGAACATACTCCTACACAATAGGTGCAGTCTCAGGTTATACATCCTCACCATCAAGCGGATCGGTAACTGTAAACGGAGCATCAGCAGGAGTTAGCATAGCATTCACGCAGGATAAGTACCCAGTAACATTCACTGAATCAGGATTACCATCCGGTACATCATGGTCAGTGACATTCAACGGACAGACATCATCATCAACATCAACAACGGTTTCATTCAGTGCGGTTGACGGAACATACTCCTACACAATAGGTGCAGTCTCAGGTTACACATCCTCACCATCAAGCGGATCGGTAACTGTAAACGGAGCATCAGCAGGAGTTAGCATAGCGTTCTCAGCAACAACTACCAGCTACCCGGTTGGAACCTATGTTATCGTAAATGCAACATCATCGAACATCTATCTTTACACATTACCAGAAGCAGAGAAATTCACTGTTTCAAACACGGTTACTGTGAACAATGTTGTCCTATATCTAGGAGGTGGATCTGGTAAGGTTTCATTCTCAATAGGAACATCACGTGGAGGATCTCAAACGCTGGGAACTACCGATGTTACAGTTGGTTCTTCTACAGGTTGGGTGAAAGTATTCTTCAATGATGTCACTTTGACATCAGGCACAGATTACTTCCTTAACGTAAACCTTGTATCGGGGAGCACACAGTGGGGATACACATCTTCGCCATCAGTTGACACAGGAGCATTACAGGACTTTTGGTACAGTGGATCAACGCTGTATCATGATAACACATATCCAGACATCTTCTCAATTGGATACAACACACAATCAACAGCAGCAATACTAAGCCAGATGTTCTCAGACAACACAATGTCAGGTGTAAGCCTGTCAAATATTTTTTAAATTCACAATAAATAATTTTTTTATTTTTAATTTTTCTAATATAATTATTATTGTCTATTTTTAAGACCTATTACGTTAGGATATTCACGAATTATTCTTTTAAGAACACAATTTCAAGCAAGCATTCCACTATCTTAATTTCTGGTTGTAATGAATTAAAGAAAACCTCACTATTAGTTTCTCAAATTATAAAAAAAGCCCAGACCAGTATAATTTAAGCTGAAAAGTAAAGTAAAAAAGGGAATGTCTTATCTAATTTCTGTCTAATCTCATTTTTCTATGCTTTCTATTAAACTTAACAAGTACTCTTTTTGAGGCATTTCCTCTATGGCCTTCAATAGATTGACACTATCGACCATTCTATCTTCTTCCGGGAGTTCAAATTGAGCCTCAAGTCTGGTTGCCATTATATTTTGCAAATTTACATTTTTAAGCGAAAGAAAAACTTCCATACTTACTTTACAAAAGTCTCTATATTTCTTATCATCTGTATCTTTTGCAAGGTTTATTAGTAAGTTCTTGAAACTTTCTACCTGCTCTTCATAGTTTAGCTTTAAGAGATCGTTGAAGAATTTTTCCATTTCAGTCTTTTTTTCTTTCCGAGATCCATTTGCAATGAGCTCATAATTTATTTTCATTCATTTACATAGCACGAAACATAATAAACTATTTTCCTGAAGAAGGCTGAAAGGGTAAAAAAAATTATTTGAAGTTAGAGTTTAAGTCATTATTGAAATTTCATTCTGGTTTGTCAACTTTATCTGCAAAAGACAGGAACATTTTCCATCTTGGGAATTTTTCAAAAGTGTTGAATAGCAGTGAGTAAAATTCTGTGCTACTGACTTCAGGAACTATAAAACCCATTGAAAACATTCGACCATCCAACTTCTGGGGCAGCGCAAGAATCGGAATACCAATTTCTGCAGCTTTCGATGAAATATATTCAACAACTTCATTCCTAAATTTAGTTTCAAATATATGTTCCGCCGAACTAATTTCATTGATACTGGGGTCCCCAACTTTCAATAAACCATGTCTATCCCTGAAAACGGCGCTAATTTCACCATCAGTGATATACCTTATTTGTCTGTTCCACCCCATTCCAAGGATCTGAACTATTGGATCCTTCCTTATATCGACAGCTTCTGGTGGAATTTCAGAGGTAGCCTCAATATAGTCAATGTTGGTAATCTCCGCCACCCTCCTGAACATGTCGAGTATTCCTTCAGCCTCTCCAAGGTAATTAACTTTAAAATCCTTTAATTTGGTCGATACCTCAGCAATTAGGCTAGACACAAATTTCAAATGAACGCTGTGAAATCTGAAAAAGATGTTAGTTACCCCATTTATATTGATTATTGCATCAATTACAACTGAGTTTGATGAAATAAGCTTCTTGTGTAAGGTAAATAGGGCAGAATTTGTTATATCTTCTGAAGAAGAGTAAAAAAGATCATGCTCCTTTAGCGTGGTCTCAGATTTTAAAAAGTCGTTTCCTTTCTTTGGAATATTTAGAATTAATATTCCCCTTTCTCCTTGCATTTTAATTCTTCCAATAGATATAATATCTTTACCGGTTAGTATGCCCGATGTATTATCTTCAGTTACAAATTTCAGTTGGCATCTTTTATCTAAAACTCTATGAAAGTCTTTTATGATCATAAACAGGTATAATCTAGAATGATATGAATCTTTTTTGTTTGAAAATGTAAACGAAAGAAAGCAGGAGTTGGTTAGAAATAAAATTACTTTCTTGATACAACTGGAAAATATTTGGTTAAAGCATTGGGTTGTGTTTCTATCTTACGAATGAATAAATTTTTCTTCTTAGGTCTCTGATATCTGTGTTTTCCTGAATCAAATTAGCGTGCAGAAGTTCCATCAAAGCTTTTTGTACAGTTCTTCTGCTGAGTCCAGTGGCATTTATCAGGCTACCCTGGTCAATTTTGACAGAGTTCTTGATTATATGCAAGACAAATTTTGTAGCAGGGCTCCCTTCAAAAAGTTCCAGGTGTCTGTCCATACTGAATGTATCTCCTCGTAATGATAACCTTTGACTGGCAAGGGAAGCAATGGAGTCCATTGAAATATTCCCTAAATTAATTTTTTTGCCATATCTAAGAATGAGCTCAACCTGCTGTTTTTCCATGGGCGCCTCAATCATTACCTTTTCATGACCGGTATATTCCACTATGGAATCAGCCCATTCCCATTTAATATTACCAAGTTCGTCATAAATTTCTACACCTTTTCCAGTCTCTCTTCCTTCTATAATAATCATCTCTGGATTAAATTCCAATGCTTCACCTATTTTATCAATGGTCTCATTTAGGGTAAGCTGCTCCGCCTTCCTTTTTTTCCCGACTTCCATTATAAGAATCAGATCGTTAGATGATGCAAATTCTGCAGCTATTTTTCTTTCCTTCTTTGGAATATTGCAGACGCCTTCACTTATTTCTATATAATTGAAGCCG
>JAKAYH010000401.1 GCA_021826835.1 Thermoplasmata archaeon
CAAATACGATTCTTTTAAACTTAATGATGATGAATTAATTGAACTTGATAATATTATGAATGATACCCATAAATAATAGATATATTGTCAATTCCACCATTTTTTAGTGCCTCAGCTAATAATTCATCAACAATTTTCTTTGGTTTATCATAATTTAGAGAAAGTATTTTCTTGATCTGGCTATTGTTTACCATATCTGTAAGCCCGTCTGAACACATTAGAAATGCATTATTCTTTGACATGTCAAACCTTCCAGTTTCAATCTTAAGATCCTTGCCCAACCCGAGGCATGAAAATAGTGCATTGCTGTTTTTTAGTCTGTGTGTGTGATTTACCTGGGTTAATTTTTTGTCCATATAGGAGAATATAGTTGAATCACCTGCATGTGCAAAATATAAGATTGAACCTTGAACCATTGCTATAATCATGGTTGTTCCCATTACTTTTTCTGCAACCAGCCCATCATTAATTTCCATGATCTTATCATTTGCTCTTTTTAATGCAAATTCCAGTAAAGCTTCTTTATTTTTCGTTGTCGCAGAAAGTGCAAGGTCGTTCCCTATGTAAGATATCACCTCATTAATGGCAGTATAACTTGCTTTTTCACCAGATTCTAGACCCCCCATGCCATCTGCTACTCCAAAAACAAGAAAGGTATGTTCCTTTCCTTCGAAGAAAAAATGAAACTTAGTTGCAGTACAGGAATCCTCATTATTATTCCTTACTTTTCCCATGTGGGATATCATACTATAAGATATTTCCGAAAATTTATTATCTGAATTCTCATATTTGTCAGAAACCATTAGATCTGGAGTATCCTGCGAAAAACGATTCTTTATATTATCTATAGTAGATTTCAACCACGGATTATGTTTTTAACATTAATTATCTTTTAGGTAACAAACTTGAACATTTTTCAACTATAACCAAGTAATAATTCTTTTCAAAGAAAAATAATTGCTTCGAAACTTTTAAAAAAAGTTCAAAAATAAATACTCATTCAGTGTTTTTGTCACGGTTAACGCTTTTATCAAATGAAAACCCTTCAGGATAGCGTTTCTTCAATTTTTCAACATTGAATTCGGCTATTTCTTCGAGTGAAGAACCTATTGAGGAGGCTATTGCATCAATGTACCAGAGGATATCTCCTAGTTCTTCTATTAGCGAATCTCTGTTGACTGGATGACCATGAAACAAAATTTTCTTCAGGACGTCCACTAATTCTCCACTTTCTCCAGCAATGCCAAGAGACCAGTTAAGAAGTTTGCCATATGTACAATCCTTTAAACCTATTTCGTCCATTGATCTCATGAAATCAAAATGTGCATGATTCATTTCTTGAACTATATTTTTATCAGTGGTTTCTGTCCTGATTCTGTTTTTGGAATATTCTGTAAAGCTGATAGACATTATGATCAGTTTCATGATAATCTATTTTGTAAATGTGGTTTTTGATAGGTGCATTAAGATTCAAACTACATGAATAAACTTAATATTTATTGTAAAATAAAATCTATAAAGTTTAATAATTGATTGCACTTAAATCGTAATGGATGAAATAGATCGAATGATCTTACATCACTTACTTCTAGATGGAAGGATGACACAGAGGTTGATTGCAAGAAATATCGGAATTTCCGCCCAAACTCTGAATTATAGAATAACAAAACTAACAGATGAAGGCGTCATAAAAAATTTTGTTGTTCATGCAGATCCTGTTCTATATGGAGAATTGACGGCATTCGCAGCTTTTCAGTCAGATTATGAAATAGAACCTGATTATTTTATTAAAATCAAATGCCTTGAAAAAATTACTCTATATGGCGTGACTGGCAAAACGGATGAAGAGATAAGTTCTAAGATTGAAAAAATGTCCAAAGTACTGGGAGAACCGGTTATGACATATAACCCAAACAACATAAATTACACCGTTAATTCTAATTCCATTGATCGCCTTATAGTGGATCAATTGAGGAAAATGCCCAAGTCAAAATTATCCAATATTGCAAAGGCACTGAACCTGCCAGCTATGAGGGTAAAAAGAAGATATAATTATCTTACCCGAAACAAGTTAATCAAGGTGCTTCCTCTTCTTGACCTTACAAAGAATAATCTGGTGATATTCGCAATATTCTCTAAAAAAACAGAGGAGATTGAACCATTACTTTCCAATTCCACTATTATAAAAATTGGGGATACAAATAGTGGAATATTCATTTGTTACGCCGAAAACATGGCCAACTCAAAAAACATTATTAATAGGGTAAAAGCCGTAGATACGGGTTCAGATGTCATGGTGGTTTATGATTATGATTTTCTGCTGTAACTGAAGTAAAATATTAAAATAATTGTTTGAATGAAAGATTTATCCATCCTGAGCGGGAAGACCCCTTGACTTGGCAGGCTTGGATCCTGGTCTCCGTTCCAGTTGGAGCAGTTCGTAGAATACAAGTCACAGGATATGAACAAAACTGTCGTGTATGTGAATCCTAAACACACATCACAGAAATGCTCAAAATGCGGATATATCCATAAGAATAACAGAGAAGGAAATATTTTCCACTGGCTGAATTGCAATTTCGAACTTCATGCCGATCTCAATTCTGCGAGAAAGATCGGAGTATTCTGTAAATCTGAGTATTTTAGGCTGCTGTCGACCAGCCAATCGTTGCGTCCCGTTCCACTAATACCGGACAGCAACAAGCCTCCTGCAATAACTGGGGGTAGTTGACTATTCTGTTGAAGTAAAAGTTTGTTGTTTTTCCCCTGTATTTTCAGACTGATACTTTAGTTTTCCTCTACTATATGAAAGCAATCCGGCGATAAGAAGAATAGCAATGGATACAATGAATGCAGATCGGAACCCATCCATCAATAGTAATGCATTTGAATGGGTCAATTCATTCCCTGCCCCATAAACAAATATGCTGTATACAAGCCCTCTTTGAATGGTCAAGGAAGCAATTGTGAGTGCCAAAACAAAACTTGTAAGAGTTCCAATGTTGGAAAGTGTCCGTTGCAATCCACCAATTGAACCATAAATTTTAGAATCGGAAGCACCCATAACTGCTTTTATATTTGAGGGCCAGAACATAGAGCCACCTATACCTGCCACAATTGATCCTGCTATTAGTATGAGCAGATTTGAACTTGTAGTGAGTGTAATATAGATAATTACACCCATCATCATCAGAAATATACCCACAGTAGCGAGAATTGTAGGACCAATTTTATCAGCAATAGATCCCATCTTAGGTGCCAGGAAACTGGCAATTATATAACCGGGAACCAGGTAAAGTGATGCGGCCAATGGATTAAGATTCCGTACA
>JAKAYH010000402.1 GCA_021826835.1 Thermoplasmata archaeon
TCCGATCTCTGGCTTTTCTGAAATTTGTTCTTGCCAGTTCAGATGTCACAGGTTCAAAAATTTATGTTCCAAAGTTTGTGCTCAGCGAATGTATGAAAGAGTATAATGCCATTCTGTCACTCCCAAGCAATCTCGTATGGAATGGCATATACGAGGTTTCTGGACTGTAATCCTTGAACTTGTTCCTTAAACTATCCTTCAGGACTTTTTCAATTTGAGTGGACTGATTCTCGTTTAATGCCATGATCAGGCACGTTCCTTTAGGTGAAAAATTGTCTCGGAGTAAGCACCCTTGTCCTTTTCTGTCCTGTTAAGAACCGGTCTCCTGAACTGTTCTATTATTGTCATATTGGCTTTTTCAGCTATTCTTGGATAAAGATTAAATTTGTCGTTGGCAACAAGAAAAATATCATAATCGTCTTTCAGGTATTTTCTACAGTTTCGCAAGACGCCTGCAATGTTATAGACGTATCTGCTTCTGGCTTCTATCCCCTGTCCAAGGGACATCCGCCCTATTTCAAGGCTTGAATTTTTCTCTAACCCGAACAGATCGTAGGCGTAAGAATGCTGCTCATGATAATCAATCATTCCAACATATGGCGGGCTTGAAAAAATCCCGTCGATCTTTCTTTTATCCAGCAATTTTGCAAATTCATCATTCATTACTCTTGTGCTTTCAATTATATTCATGTCCATTGAATTTCCAGTCAGGCATAAATGGCTAGTCCCAGTCCTGATCCTGTCAAATTCCTTTAAACGGCTAACCGTATCTTCACTATATCTCTCCCACCATCCAAGGATTGAGAATAGTGGCCTGCATATTTTTCTATGTTTTGTACAATAATATGAAGATGTTACCGGTTCTATTAATGTTGCAAGGTCAGAATGAGTTGTTGCCCTGCAGGACCTTATTGTCCTGCTCAGCACTATCATAACCGCATTCCTCGTTACTGAGTTATCAATTTGTTTTACCAGATTATAAACAAAATCAATCTCAGCTCTAACTGGTTTCAGATACCATATATCGAGAAATTTACCAGTTTTCGGATTTGTAACTTCAATGTTATATTTTTTTATCAGGTTTGAGTAAATTCTCGAAAATTCCTCCTCCTTGGCCGAAGCATAACTTCTCTCGTCAATCTCCTTATTTGCCACCATGTATTTGAATTCTGGTGATGGAAAAAATTTATTATTAAATGAAGCAAGTTCCACTGAAAGTTCGTTATCGAACCTGGAGATATTGGACTCATTCACAAAATTCCGCAGTAGTTCAGTAATCCTGTTTAACGTGGACTGCAAATCCTCAAAGTCATACTTTCCGACCTTCACATTACCGATCATCGAATTGAATTTGGAAACGTCTATTCCTATTGCATTTATTCCCAGTTCATTTGCCTCAACCAGTGTAGTGCCGCTCCCGCAAAATGGATCAAGGACTATGTCTCCGGGATGAAAATAGACCTCTTTCTTAAAGTCATCAGTGTGTTCATCCAAAAAGTATTCAACAAGCTGGGGAATGAACTTCCCCTTGTATGGATGCAACCTGTGTACATGCTTTGTTGTATCACTCTCCTTCAGATAATCAAACGATAGATTCCAGTTCAAATCGTCTCCCAGTTTTTCTTTCCACTGGATTTCTCTTCTTCCATAATTTGAGTCGTAGTACTCCCTCAGTTCATCCATCTTTATCAGGATCACCTTATCTTCGGACAGTTTTCTCACCCTGCCGTACTGGACCAGGTATGAGATGTTTGAGGGCGTGATTTTCCTGCCAGTATATTTACTTGCCCACTCACTTGCCTCTTTTATGGTAAGTAATTTACTTTCCCCCCAGGCTTCTTTATTGATATTGTTTTTTGTGCTCAAAGATACTGGCATTTCCACATCATCTCCTGCAAATATTTGTAATATGTCATTGAGTGTATCATCATCATCTGGAAAGCTCCATTTTTTGTTTTCCGGATGCCATTTGTGTCCCTTAATTCCCTTGAATCTGGAAATAAATTCAGGATCATAGCGGGATGAAACAGTTATTCCACCATCATTCGCCTTTTCTATGATTACCCTGAAACTATATAAAACTCAATCCAAGATAAATATACTAATTTTTGCATCAGGTATACAGTGCTAGAATATCTTCTCCATCTTACTCACCTGTACCTCAAAAATAAATAAGTTGAGTCTATTTCATGTATATGAAGATAACTCAGCTTGCCTCAGGGGTAGGCCTTCTGGTACTTTATTTACTCGCATTTATCTTCGGCGAATCAATTCTGGGATTGCCTCTCCTCCTTCTGGGTGTCTTTCTGGTACTTTCTGGGGCAAGAGCCAAAAACCTGACGGGTATTGAAAGAAAAGCAGGACTGACCATTTATGAGGGGCTCATCTCAATAGGAATGGAGAAGATAAAGAAGGGGGAAATAACGGTTGACGAAACAACCTTCAAAGAATCAATGGAAAAGCTGAAACCGTTCATACTAAGGCAGGAATCAATGCCACAGATTGGCTTTAACTCGATATACCTCAATTACCGAAACGAGGCATCTGCTGACAGTGAGATGAAGAATATTTCAACAACGGGGCTGAAATGTACTTTCGTACATGACAAGAGCAACTTTTCAATAAAGGTTGATTTCCAGAATATGTAATCCACAACATATCTGGCTTAACTGTAAAGGGCAATATTTCTATAATGATTTAACCTAAACTGAATGTTAATTATGGTAACCAGTGTATTGAAAGATCTAAATTTCAGTGAGATGATAAGAGAAAATTCTGTTGTTGCAGTTTCCGGGTTCAACATGGGGACCACACCTGATTTCCTCATAACAAAGCTCCTCGAATATTACAGGGAGAATGGAACCCCTAAAAACCTCTTCCTGATAAGTGACGCCCTCCCTGCTTCACCTGGAAGAGCACTGGACAATGTAATGAAATACATATATGATGAACACGATACCAGGTTCATAAGGGGAATGCTTGTGCCTTTCATGGGCTTCTCGCCATATCTCCAGAAGGTGGCACTTGAAGGAGTAATACCCATATATAGCTGGCCTATTGGACTGACGGCTTACTGGTTGAGGGAGATATCGTCTGGAAGACCGGGCCTTCTTACAAAAATAGGCATAGACACATACCTCGATCCTGTAAATCAGGGCGGGGCACTCAATGAAAATGCAAGCAGGAAGAGGGAATGCACCGTAAGGGAGATGACTGTGGATGACGAAAGGACTCTCTTCTTTGAAGGTCCAAAGCCCAACTATGCTTTAATAAGGGCATCAATAGCTGATTCTAAGGGAAACCTGTCAGTAAGG
>JAKAYH010000403.1 GCA_021826835.1 Thermoplasmata archaeon
GGTTTACAGTGAGTGTACCAGCACTCCCTGGTTGCATCTCTGAAGGGGAGAATAGAGAAGAAGCCCTCAAAAATATCAAGGAAGCAATGGAGTTATATTTGGAAGTTTTAAAAAGAAGACGGAAAACCTACACCCCAGGATGTTGACGAGGAAGTCCTTCTGGATGCCTAAACTTCCAGTTGTATCTTGAGAAGTTGTAATCAAAGCACTCTCCAAAAGAGGTTTCATTTTCAGAAAAAAAGGTGATCACGTTATAATCCAGAGCAAAGATGGATACAGAAACATAGTTGTTCCATTGCATTAAGAACTGAAGCGGGGAACCTTAAGAGCAATTATTAAACAATCCGGTCTAACTGTAGAAGATGCTGTGAATCTATTATAATGAGGTTAGCCGAAATATTGTTTGGTATCCACATAATTAAATAATCGAATCTCTACCTATCCTTTACCAATTGCGATATCAATTTTTCTCTCATATATAGAATTGTAAACATTCATTTCCCATTTCCACATTGTTAGGATCATTTCTCTGCTAAAAGTCCTTATCACTATTGGATACAATCCAACATCGACAATAGCCACAAAGCCAGCTTTAACCAGCAAGGCGGTGCCGGTAAGCGAGATTATGCTAAATTCAGTCAAAATTTAGATAACAAAGAACGGAATGAACCCCACCATTGAAAGCTGATAAAGACTTCGAGGGTCATTCACTCTAGATGATGATATTGTGCTAATCCCTATGGAAAGAATAATACCTAACGGTACCAGAAGAAAAATCATAATAATTGCCGAAAAATTAGGATAATAGGAATATCCGAGGAGATTGAAGGTAACCCGGTCCATAAGTGCCATATATATTAGATTTCCAAACGACACTGCGATAAATGATGGAATGAACGCAGAAATGCCCTTACCGAGAATAATTTCACAGTCAGATATCGGGGTGGCAAGCAGCGATTCGAGACTCTTCTTATTTTTTCTCCAACTACGCTGTAAGCTGCAGTATAGGAAGATAATATCACTGCTATAATCGCGAAGAAGAATTCAAAGGCATTCAAAAGTCCAGATATGTAAAGAATGTCAGTTGAATTTTTGGAGGAACCTTGTATAACATGCCAGGTCAAGAGAGGAAGACCTATTGATAATGCGAGAGGTAAAATAAAGTGGAAATAGATAATGGTCTTCTTGAGTCGCATTATTGAAAACTCTTTCTGTGCAATGATCCGTGCATTTGTTAAGCTCATCTTTTCTCCTTCACTGCCTCAAGATATACTTCTTCCATGGTAGGAGAAAGCTGGTTTACTGCAACTACATTACCAACAACGGATGTTATAGCCCTGATAATGGCCGGATTTTCAACCTGAGGAACAGTGGTATCAATAAAAAGTTTTTTCCTATCGACCTTATGGTTCGCTCTTGAAACCGCCTTTATTGACGAAACAATGGTATCCGTGACTTCAGTGAGTTCTATAAGTGTTTTATCTTTTCTTAACGATTCTTTCATCTGTTCAGGTGATCCTATAGCAATAAGCTTTGTCTTCAGTATTCCGATATTATCGCAAATTCTCTGTGCTTCATCTAGATTGTGCGTATTGACAATTAGTGTCTTCCCTTGCTTTTTCATGTTCAAGATAAAATCCCGGACTATTTTTGCTGCTTCTGGGTCAAGGTTTGCTGTGGGTTCATCGAGAAATAAAATCTCAGGATCATGCGAAAGAGCTCGGGCAATTGCAACCTTTTGCTTCATCCCCTTTGAGAATGAACCCACTGGTTTGTGTCTAACTTCCCAGAGACCAAGTTCTTCAAGCAGATGTTTTATATTTTCCCTACGCTGGCTTTCAGGGATTCCATAAATCTTTCCATAAAAATCTATGTTACTGTATGCGCTAAGCTCCTCGTACAGACCTACGTTTTCAGCTACCAAACCAATGATTCTCCTTATCTCTATTGCTTATAGAAAAGCTATCAATTATGGCATTACCGGCAGTCTTTGTGATGAGACATGCAAGCATTCTTATTTTAGTTGTCTTTCCCGCACCATTTGTACCCAAAAGGCCGAAAATTTCGCCGTCTTTCACTTGAAATGTTAATCCGTCAACAGCTGTAAACACACCGAAGATTTTCGTAAGGCCATCTGCATAGATCATTTGTTGTTCAATCTCTAAATTATCTAGACCAGTAAATTTCTTTTCAGTTAATTCATAAATCGGGACCAGCGGGAGAGATGATTTATAGAATTCCTGCAAAACGGAATTATTACACTTCCATTTAATTACTGTTTCTTTAACCTAAATAAAGGAAACATGAAACATTATTAATGTTTTAAAATTAAGTGAATCTACTAATCATTATAGTGCATAAATCGAATAATGATAAATATAACAAGATAATAAAGCCCTGAGTGATCGTTTGCAAAAACATACAATAAGCATTATTCTTGCTGTACTGAATGAGGTTTATTCTTTACCTCAAACTTTGGAACAAATCTTTAATTTGTATAGAGATCAAATGATCACAAACGTTACAGATATTATCATAATAGATGATGGAAGTACCGATGGAACTGTGGATTTCATAAATTCTATTTTAAAAGGGAATCCCATAATCCCTGTCAAATTTATATCCAGAAATGTAAAGATGGGTACTGTGGATGCTCAACTTGCTGGAATCAGAGGAACTGATGTCGAGTATGTATGCATTATGGATTCTGACGGACAACACCCGGTAACAAAATTACCAGAGATGTTTGCAGCAATGAGCAAAGATATTGATTTAATCGTTGCCTCCAGATATATAAAAGGTGGTTCCAATAGCTGGAAAGCTTCCAGAGGTGTTGTTAGCAGAGGAGCAACTATATTGGCAAAGTTCCTTTTTAAAGGGGCCAGAAGGTTAAAGGATCCAATGTCTGGTTTTTTTATAGTAAAGAGAAACCTTGTATACAATCTTGAGAGTGTTAAATTTGGTTATAAACTACTATTGTACACGCTCTCAGCTCATCCAGATAGCAGTATACTGGAAATTCCGCTAAAGATGAATTCCAGAGAGGAAGGCGAATCAAAGGTAGTAAGTAAAGGAATGGACTTCATAATAAAATACTTTAAGGAAATTATAAATTATAAGAGAAAAGCCAGATAAGGGAACAAGAATTAATAATTTTTACCGTACTTTCCATTTCAATCTCCACCTTAGTACCTTCAGGATATCATTAATTTAATGAGAACTGACAGCTCTATGAATCTCTCTTTGCTGTTCTCCTTTTCGCTTGCCTTGTATAAAATATTCAATGTATCGTCCATTGCGGAATAATAAAA
>JAKAYH010000404.1 GCA_021826835.1 Thermoplasmata archaeon
TTATGAGGGGTTTTCTCTCTACCTTTATCGTTGAAGGATCTATATCTATGCCTTCTTTCTTGAGCTTCTCAAGTATTCCCGGGATAAGGTCTTCCCTGCCGGATGCCTGTGCCCACCTGAGGCTTGCAGGTATTTCCAGCCTGAGGAAAAACAGTATTATTGCGGGAATGGCTGCTATAAAGAAATCATACCTCCATGCCAGGAGAGTACCCACTTCTGTTGTGAATAGAAGCCCAATCCCAACTGTTGCAATTGTTCCAAACATGAAGAATATCTTCTCATATGACAGAAGCGAACCCCTCTTATGGGTAGGGGAGTACTCTGCAAGCAATGGAACAGCTGCAGCGTAGTCAATGCCTATAAAAATCCCAAGAGCCAATCTGGTCAGGAAGTACGTCACATAATCAGTGGCAACGGCACTCATTATGGCAAAAAGAGCCATGCCGATGGTATCATAAAGAAACAGCCTTTTCCTTCCAATTGCATCCGAAGCTATGCCGCCAACAATGGCTCCTCCTGCAACACCAACCCAGTAGGCTGCCGTTGCCATCACGATAAGAACTGGAGGGAGATTAAAAATTATCCCCACCGCTATTAGAGAAATGGAAGCTCCAAACTCATTAAATGCGTCCGTAAATGGGCCCAGAGCCGCTGTGACTGCCAGCCTTCTCTGAAATTTTCCAACTTTTGCACGATCTATATTTTCAAATTCAGTCACTATGTAAAATTGGATCATACTACAAATAATTCATGGTAAATATTGAGACCGTGCTAATGGTTAACATTCAAGATTTCTTAATTACTGTCAAGAATAAAATTCAAGCGATCATTATTTTTCTCTTAATTTCATGGGATATTTAAAATAAGGTGCACAACAATTCTGTAATTTTAATAATACTTTATTCATCATAAAC
The DNA here is from genome assembly GCA_021826835.1 of Thermoplasmata archaeon. Next base: position 915 of record JAKAYH010000404.1, read on the forward strand.
TCATCGAAATAATCTCCCCTCGCATTTCTCTAACTCATTATGGACGAAAGATTTAATTGTTGAGATAAATAAATTCCCATCTTGTCTAATAGTCAACATAGTCTGAATGTCGTTTACTCCGATCTATTCATACATTTCAGTGGAACCTAAATCTTTTATAGAGAGCACCAAAGTATTCAAGTCACAGGCATGTATAAAGTGTGTAATGAGATAAGTGAGTGGAAAAGTAGCAAGTTTATAGAAAATGACATCAGTAATTTATGAAGAGGTGGGTTGCCTCATCTCCAAAACTAGTAAGAGTTATTTTGATATGTCTCCCAACTTTCTCCATTTCTATATATTTTTCTCGATTCATTGGATTTATGACTCTATTTTCTGCTAAATTTTGTAGCCTAATTCTGGCTTTTTCATTTACTGGTTTATTATCACATTTGTCCAATAGTTCTTGAGGAAAGAAACCTTGTTTTGCGAGTTCTATGGCAAGTTCCAGCTTATAATATGGCTTTTTTTTGAGCAATAGCATAGCAGACTGAATTTCTTTTGAAAGCATATGCAATGGGAATATAGGCAAATTTATAATCTGTTTGAAACCTCTGGATATTGGAAAACGTGGTGGATTATCGTTATATTCTTCTGGTTCAACATAATAAGTTGAAACTAATATTCCCTGAGATTTGGCTGACATTACTGAAATAAATCCCGCCAGAGCTTGGATCTTGGATCCTGAAGAAATATTTATGAACAATTGTTGATCCCTGTGTTTATTTATAAGGTTAGAAAAAAGCAACATGTTTTTTTCTAAATTGAAAAAAGAGGTTTTTACCATTTCAACTTCTATGTTGTCTTTCCTTAGTCTTTCTATCACTTTTTCATAGAATAGTGCCCCTTTTTCTTGACCCTCCTCATTAGTAATAAGGATCACTTTCTCAGCTCTCATTTTTTCAGCCGGTATTACTATTCTGTCTTCTTCAAACCCAACAGGAGCTATGTGTATTCTCAAAGGCACTTCCGGAATAGTTTTATTAGTTTTCATAGTTATGATCGTTTATAAGTATGTTGATTAACTATAAATAAATCTCTATAAATGAACAGCTTCAACTTAAGTCACAAGTCGTCTATAACAAACGAATTCAGGGTTGACTATCCTGAAGGTGACGTAGACAGGGTTGAAGCAAATAAGAAACAGTTGAACTATATTGTGTCACGATCAGATTCAAAATACATAATGTTCAACATTGATGAAGCCGAAAAACTTTTGTCACTAGGTATAGATGCTTCTGATTTTTCATATAAGAAGGTAATAACAACTTCAACAATCAATGATGATCTTTTGCCTCTTTATCACTTGGAAATAGAAACAGAATTGATACGAGCATTCAGGCCAGATTTCCATATCCCTTGCGATAAGCCTGTTTACCAAACTCAGAACAAAAATGAACGACTGTGGAATATTAAGCAGATAGTGGAAGATACAATCGAGATGAATAAAAAGTTGTCTGATACTGATATTAATCTAATTCCACTCATAAAGGGAATCGATGACGACGAAATTTCATTTTGTTGCTACGGTTACAAATCTTTCGGTTTTGAGGCTTTTTCATATTATTGTGCTCAATATTTCGGTAATGGAAGGGGAAACCTGACAAATCAGCTGATATCTGATGTTCGACATATAGTCAGGACATTTGATTTGCAGTATTTGATGGTTATTGGTATTGGATCAAGAAAAATTATTCAGCAGCTTCCCAGAACTGTCGTGAAATCCTATGCTCATGCAAGAAAAATCAGGGAAAATTGCTGGAAAAGCGACTTGAGTATGAGCACACAAAAAAGGATCATAGACTTTGGTACTGATAGGCTTCATTCTAGGGAGGTGTTGGAGCTTAGTTAGGTTTTAAGGGATGATAAAAATGAGAGTGAACGGAGGAGACTATGGGAACTAAATTTGGTGGGGAACATTACAGTAAATATAAACAAAAAGTGCAGCAAAACACTCTTTTTGAAGAAATTCCCTCGAAGGAGGGGAACCGGAAAAGTTTTGAACAGAGATTTGGAGAATTGGTAAATACGAAGTCAAATCAGATGGAACCCAAATCGATAGTACTAAGAAAGCTTAGTAAATTCGGGGAAGAAGTTAAAAATGAGATATCCAATCAGTTAAAGATAGAGGAAATCCATATGTTTGGATCGTATGTGAAAGGGACTATGACCAATTCTGATGATCGAAAAGATGTTGATTTACTCTTTATTCTTGATAGGCGTTTTCATCAAAACTGGTTGGAGCAAGACATGGGAACAATAAACGCACTGAATAGGTTAAGAAATATTTTACTGAAGAATCCAAGATATGATAGGGGGAAAGTGTCAGTCAAGATCG
>JAKAYH010000405.1 GCA_021826835.1 Thermoplasmata archaeon
GGATCATAAAATCCACAGGCTCAGCTGAGAAACTTAAATTGTCTTTCAACAACGATTATCCTCTAATAATTGAGCCTGAATATGTGGAAAAAGAAGGAGAGAAAAAGGTAAAATTCTTCCTGGCACCCAGGATGGAATAATCTTAGAACGGGCGCGAGGGGATTTGAACCCCTGATCTACAGCTTAGGAGGCTGTTGCCATATCCATGCTTGGCCACGCGCCCTTGGTTCCCAAAATGCATAATGGTATATTTCATTATCTGAACACCATTAATGTTGATTTTAAATATAGATCTTTTGGGATTTTTAAAAATGCAATACAAAGAACGTTTCCTAACAATCTCTATTTTTCTCTTATTTTCTCCTTTTTAACTTTTTTAAGGGCTACCGCCACCTTTCCCTTTTTTCCAATGACACAAGCGTCAGTAGATTGTATCCAAGGCACATAAATGATGCCCTGACTCTTCTTATCATAGTTCTAAAGACATGGCCACCATTGATATTTTTCATGACAGAATAGGGCCTCTCTCTATGAGATTGTTTTTTGTAATTCGCTTATTCCTTCTTACCTGTTCTATTTTAAGCAGTCTATTTCTGGCATCCTTATCCATGGTTCCACCTATTCCACTTGTTTTTATTCCGGAATATCCCTTATCCCTGTAGTTTGGTACGCCGGGAATACCAATATCAATATTGGAATCATGAATGTATGCTGTGGTAACAACGAATTCCCTGATTAAAGGCATATCCGTACCCTGCACTGTGTGAAGTTTGTTTCCTAAGTGTGTTGTATAACCCTTTGTTGACGATATTCCGTCTTTCTATCTCCTAGTGTTGGAATACTTTCTCTCAACCTTTCTTTCCATCTTCTTTTCTGTCGCCTTTATCTTTGCCTTTTTCTCCTCATCCTTTGTGCGTTTCTGCTTTGATGTTGTTGGATCGGCAATATTCACTTTGATCGGAAGGATTGATGGATCTGGTGGAACATGTGGGTTTTTCCTTCCGTGTTTTCTAGGATAGGATTCAATGTATGTTGCATCCTGAACTGTCCCCTTCTTTATGATTATGCCACGATTCTTGAAATGTTCCTATATCTCCTTCCACGTGATCTTGTCCTTACCCATGGATGATAATCTCTCACGGAAAAAATAGATTGTTATGGAACATGGTATGGTGTCCTGGAATCAAAGGAATGCATTAATGATATCCGATCATGTAACTCTCTCTGCACCTGTTCATCCACAAGGTGGTATATGGACTGTATGAAGAGTACCTTGATCAATATATTGATAGGAACTATATTTGGCCTTCCACCATTCACCGTATTATTGACATAAAGATCCTGGAATATAATTCCTGAGTTTTCCCAGCCTGTCTTCTCTCCCATTTCATGAAGACTGTCACCATACTTTACCTATTACTTACACATCTCACTGACACAGTAATTCATTATATCCATGATAATATATGATGATCGCATGAATAATGATTACGATTGTGGAATCAGAGTATCGAATTTGGAGGTAGTTATTAGGATAATTCATAAGATTTTCTAATAACCACCTCTTCTGAACCATAATATTTATTCAAGAAAAATACAAGTGGATGAATAAGTGATCTTTTTTACAGTGCAAAGAGATTCTAGCACGAAATCGGATTCAGCATCTGGGTCTTTATATGAGGAGAGATGCGGAGAATATGAATTAAAACATCTAAAATAAGTACTTCACAAACTTAATTTTTCCAAGCATAAATAACTCTAAAATGATTGTTTTGTATACTTGGAACCGGATTTTCTCCAGCAATTGTGCCGATTAAACCTTTTATTGCTATCATATTTGTCTTTTTTTCACTCGAAAAGAAAGATACGGGATGCCTAATTATGTAAAAAATTGTGTTTTTAAATTGCTGAATTACCCCGAATTCTTCAATTTTGTAATCATTATTCTTTAATATTATAGGAATTTCTCTTATATTTTTTTCACCATGCAATTCTATGCTAATTTCTCTTACCATTTTCAAAAAGCTTGGATTTCTAAATACAAGTTCTTCAGCTCCTTCAATATCCATTTTCATTACTACCTTTTTTCCCGGTGTACAATATTTTTTAAACACATCCTCAATAGTAATTGTTTGAACTTGCAATGAATTTTCGGCGTTTCGCATAATTGAAGCGTCAACTGAATCTCCACTTAGTTTAGCTACCTCTGATACATCTGATATGGCAAAAGGAAGTACTTCTACATTGTGTAATTTGTTCAGGGTAATGTTTTTTTTAATAATTTCAACATTAGTTGGGTTTGGTTCAATTGCAATGACCTTTCCTTTTTTAACGATATTTGCTACTTTTACAGTATAATCACCCACATTAGCCCCTGCATCAATTACTATATCATCTGTATCCAAGTGAATTTTATTGTTTTCCCCAGCAACGAATGTGGCATAATATACAAATGCCTCCGACTTCCTAACATAAATCCGAAGATGGCCAGCTTTTAACACAATTAATTCTTCATTCATAAACCTACACTCCTTTTTAATGGTGACTGACTTTTGAAATTAGCTTGAAATTGATTACCTTTATTGTAGATACTTTAAAGAGATGTCCTATAATAATTCACCTATTGTCACTATTGTGATTATCTCGAGTTACAAAACAAGGTGTCCGATTTTCAATTTCTCTGCAATTTACGGAGTGAATGAAAGTTTTATGAAGTAAAACCCATCTATGCGTTACAATTTATTGTATGAGTATCGTTGTAAGAAATAAAAAAAGAGATAATGGAAAGGAATACTAAAGGGCATATAGTGTGAAATGGGAAAGGATCTCAAACTGAAGAATACATTCCTGAAACTTAAACTTAGGGCATATTATTTCACCATTCTTATGAACGTTGCCCGAGGTTCAATTCCCAGTTGAAAGCATGTGAGACTGACTGGTGGACCCTGAAAATGTTGAACAAATCATTTATTACAGATCATAGGATTCTTCATTGATAGGAAGAGGGACACAAGATTCACGCCCAGAACAGTGTTAAAGTCTCGTGCACATATATTCGTAGACATTCTCCTAAAGGGATGGGTAAGGAGAACGAGCATTATGTACCCATGATTCTGATACGGTATCTTAATTCTTCGTAGAAAAGGAAGGGAAGATCGCAATCGTTACAAGCACTGGTGAGAAACCGCAGAAGATATTAAAACTGTATACGCTACACAATGATGTTGTATGGTAAACTCGATACGTTCACGAATCTACTGCACGTTGATACAAAATATTTGATGGTT
>JAKAYH010000406.1 GCA_021826835.1 Thermoplasmata archaeon
GGGATCAGTATATCACGAGGGAGTGAGGGAGGTAAAAATTTGATTTCTTTGTCTAAAACCTCTGATAAAATGAAGCCCATCCTCATTCCTGATGATATCTGGAAATTTGGGTATAAATATAATAATAGATATTTTCCAATAAAAGACCCATCAAGCACCAAATATCAAAAACCAAAAATCATGCTCATAAGAATAAGGAATGATAGTTTAAAAGACAGGATTATTGCATCCTACGATGAATCTGGGTATTTTACTTTGAAGACAGTTCAAATTATTAATGTTCAAGATGACAATAAAAATGATTTGAAATTCTTGCTTGCGATTCTAAACTCCAAATTAATGAACTTCTATTGCACCCATCGATTATCCGACGACATTAACAAAGCATATTTGTTAGGCCTTAGAGTCCCACAACCAACAAAGAAAGACGATTTGCGAATAAAAGAAAATATAGTGACCAAGGTAGTTAGTCTACTTAACATCAATAAAGAACTAAGTAACCTAAAGGAAAATGTCACAGATAGATTATCCGAACTAAGAGAAAAGGAGTTGGAAATCAAAGCTGATATTGACCGGTTAGTATACTTGTTGTATGGGTTAACAAATAAAGAAATTTCACTTTTAGAAAGTGCAGATGAAGTCTTTTAGAATAACTTATTTCTAAGGTTATATCAAAGATTAAATTTTAATCTTAAACTTTTAACATTTACACACTTTTACAATTGACCAATATAGGTCATGTACCCTCAACTTCAACCCAAATCTCAAGAATAATATCTTCTAATTAATATAATTATTTGTTAAAATCATAACTTTTTTTGATGTTATCTATATCCCCCTAACAAGGATGGGGTTGACCGGATTTGAACCGGTGACCTCCCGGTTATCAGCCGGGTGCTCAAACCAAGCTAAGCTACAACCCCTTAACTACGGATTTAGCGAATAGGTGATTTTATAATAAACATTTTGCAGAAAATTGTTTTACGAAGTTTCCGCAGGGTTGATTATTTATACAATTGAATTTGGAACGTTCAGAAATTGCTCAAATTCTTTGATATAGAAAAATGGTTTCTGCCGAAAAATTGGAAATATGTTAGGTTATTACTGATTTGAAAGGAACATTAAGCGGGTATCTGCTTTAGATTTCTGCACACAGAGCAGATATCTGATGTGGTTGGGGTACCACATATCCTGCAGTTTCCAAGATGTGTATATCTCCCGGTCGGAGCAATAGACTTCTTCACTTCTTCTCCGAATTTCGCGATTGCATATGTTGTGCCTGGATGCTTTTCCTCCAATCCGGAAATTATTTCCCGAATCTCGTTTCTCTCAGCCCTGCCAGCATATGGACATGAAAGACGATCAACCTTTATACCCTGTAAAATTGAATAAATTAATACCTCTTTTTCCGGTATTTTCCAAAGCGGAATAATCCTCTTTACAAGTCCCTCCTGCTGATTTTCGTGAGGGGCCAATCTCGACATTCTCACCGTATCTCCTTTAATAACATTCATTAGTACAGACTGGGCATAATCATCCAGATTTATACCAAGAGCCAAGTAGTCAGCGTCAGCCTGAGTTGCCAGAAGATTCATACTCTGCCGCCTCATTGGACCACAGTGTGAGCATGGTATTGTAGAAGGATCGGATTGAACAACCTTATCCATTGTTGTTCCATATTTTGACTTGAATGATATGACCTTGTGCTCTACCCCGAGGTCATCGCAAAGCTTCCGTGCGGACTCAAGTTCTAAGTTTCTGTAACCCTCTATGCCTTCATCAACAGTGATCGCAACGATTTTGATTTTCTTATTTTTTCCTAAGACTTTCTTTATCAGGTAAAGAAGAACTGAGCTGTCTTTTCCTCCAGAAAGGGCAACAGCAACTGTCTTGACTTCCCTTCCTATTCTTATCTGCTTCCTTATTTCAGTCTTGAATCTTGATTCTACGCTTTCCGCAAAATGGTTCTCGCAGTAATTCATGCCACTATATCTAGCTTCGTAAACTGCCTTTTTCCCGCATTTACTGCAGTTCATATTCGTATTGTATTTCATTTGATTATATATACTGACAGTGAAGCATCAGTCAATGATTTATAAAACCTGAAAATTAACCGTGGAAAAAATTGGATGCTCTGAGATACCACTACGTGTTGTTCGATCTTGACGGGACCATACTGGATAGTGAGGGTGTTTCAGCATTTGCGACGAATTATGCTTTTAAAAAAGTACTGGGACGGGAGCTTACAAAATCAGAGGAGAAGTCACTGATAGGAAGACCTGTCAAATACATACTGAAGGATTGGTATGGAGAAACAGGAGAGGAGATATACAGAATTGGAAGCACATATTTTAATCAGCAGGCAGCAGTGATTAGACCATATAGGGGAATCAAGACATTGATTGCAGATCTGTATCATAAGGGTGCAAAGATGGCGGTGGTGACTACAAGTCATACGGAAAATTCTCTTAAGCTGCTGAAATTGAATGGAGTATTGAGATACCTTGTAACTGTTATAGGACAGGAGGACACGAAGAAACATAAGCCTGACCCTGATCCAGTTTTTCTTGCGCTTCGAAGAATGAGGTATAATGGAACAGGTGATGCAATATTCATCGGGGACCAGCCAGCAGACATTTATGCTGCCAGGAATGCTGGAATAACAGAGGCTGCTGCGCTCTGGGGGGCAGCTGATGAAGAAGTGATCGAAAGCTGTCAGCCCAGGTATACGTTCAAAAAAATAAGAGATTTCAGAGAATTTATCTTTCTTTCCGACGTAAAAAAGTGAATCCTCAATCCTCCAGTATATATACATTGGGCATATCTTGTTTTATGATTCCTGAAATTTTGATTCCTGGCCTGAAGAATGGCGATTTGTTCCCAGAGAAGTTCACCTGTGTAGGTTCAGACGTTTCTCCAGCGTTGAGGTGGAGTAACTTCTCTGAAAAAGTTGTGGAATATGCACTGATAATGGATGATCCAGATGCACCATCCGGTCTCTTCACTCACTGGATAATTTATGGTTTGAAACCGGAAATGTACAGCCTACCGGAAAACGTTCCAAAGACATTGAACCTTCCTTTTGGAGGCATACAGGGCAAGAATGATTTTGGAAATACGGGCTATGGTGGGCCGTGTCCGCCACGTGGCAAGCCTCATAGATATTACTTCAGGCTATTCGGCCTTCTGACGCCGTCAGGTCTCGGCAAAAGTGTAACAAGAAAGGAATTCGACAAAGCCATAAACGGTAAATATTCTGAAAAAGCTGAATTTATGCTCATGTTC
>JAKAYH010000407.1 GCA_021826835.1 Thermoplasmata archaeon
ACATTAGCGGACTCTAAGAAGTATACTTTGAATAAAACCTGGGATATGACAGATACACATACAAAGCATGTTTGCAATACTAATCTTCATAATTCGAATACGGTCAACCGGGATTTTCAGCTTAACTCGATAACCTCAATAACTCATTTAGAGACTTTACACAACAAAATTTATTTCATGAAATGACCCAATAAAAGAAAAAGATAGACACGGAAATATACAGATTATAAGGGGAATCTATTAATTTTTCGAAATTTAAGAATTACAAAGTGAAGATACGGAACGCATAGTATGAATTAAAATAAAAGATTATTTGTTGCGAAATATTTATTATAATAATGCTCATGTTAATTTGACATTATGACTGAAAATCTTAAAAATTCTCTGGGAAAGAACAAAGTTGGATTGTGGGCGATGGCATTCATGACCGTGGCTGCCATATATCCAATGGCGATGGCAGTCTCCAATGCAGCTGCTGCTGTACAGTACGGAGGGTTCGCTGCACCATTAATTCCCATTATTGGTGCCCTATTAATTCTTCTTGCGACAGTGCCTATTCTTGAATATAGCAGAATAGCGTCATTTGCAGGTGGCTATTATGGGCTTGCCGAACTGGCTTTTGGAAAACCCGTTGGAAAGTTTGTTGGTTTGGAAAACCTTCTTTATTTCTTTTCATTCGATGTTTTAACTTCGACTGCCTTTGCATATGTTATTTACACATCATTAACATATGTGAGCAATTATACTCTTCCCTCTTGGGCTTTCATTACAATTTCAATTGTATTTATGTTTGCCATGTTCCTGATTACTGTTCTTGACCTTTCAATCTCCTCGAAGGTAGTAATCATATCTGGCATACTTCAAGTTATAGTATTAGTCGTGTATTCGGCAGTAGTCATATTTAGGTCTCCCTACAATAGTCTCCAGGCATTCAATCCCGCAAGTGCACCATCGGGATTGAGCGGGCTTTTTCTCGGGGTGATTCTAGCAGGATTCCTATTCTATACTGGCTATGGTGTCCCATTATTCTTCTCAGAAGAGGGAAAAGCATCCTTTAAGGATGTTTGGAAGGCAATAGTTGTTGGAGTTGTAATTCCAACTTTGGTAGGGGTAGTCGCCATATATGCGGAGGTAGTAGCAGTTGGACTTCCGAATGCTTCCGCTCTTCAGAGCGATTTAAGCCCAGGCTTAGCGGCATTTATTCCTTACCTAGGAATACCTGCCGCAATTCTTTTTATCATCGTAGCTCTCTTAGGCCAGGGTTTTGGAGGTTTTGTTCCGGGTATGACCACTGCCAGGCTTTTATTTTCTATGTCTAGGGACAACTTTATTGGAGGAAAATCTCTTTCAAAGGTATCCAAAAAGGGAATTCCTATAAATGCAGCCATAGCGAATTTAATAATCGGAATCGTTGCAACAGTCATAGATGAAGTAGTGATGATTCACTTTTATGGTCTTACCAATGGAGTTTTTGACGCCCTATTTCTCGCAGGAAGCATGGCTGTTGCCTTCTGGTTTATCCATCACATAATTCCGGATATCAGCCTTGCCGTTTATCTCCATAAGAAAAAGATTAGCCTGGCTAAACCTAGGAATTTCCTGATTTCAGTACTCGCACCAGCTGGAGCAGTTATTCTGTTTGTTTATTCTTTCTATGAGGGGTACAGCTCACTGACAGAGCCTTACTTCGGTGGCCTTATATTCGTACTCGTATCAATGTTGGTAGTTATTCTTTACGTGATAATAAAATATAAGAGAAAAACCCTTGGTGAATCATATATATCAAAGAATGTTTCTCTTGAACCCTTAGAAAAATAACCCTACCAACATTTTTACACTTCTTTTATATATTGTATAAATGAAATCAGCAATTTTTCTTGGGAAAGATTCCATTTCAGTAGAGGATGTTGAACTCCCACATATCAAAGATGGTGAATTGCTCATAAAAATTAAAGCGGTTGGTGTTTGTCCTACCGATGTTAAAGCCTTTTATTTTGGTTCCAGTTCTATAAAAACTCCAAGGATATTGGGTCATGAAGTTGCGGGCATTGTACAGAATTCAAGAACTGACCTTTTCAATCCAGGTGACAGAATAAATGTCGCTGCAGACAATCCATGCATGAAATGTGATAGATGCTTGAGGGGATTGCACAATCTGTGCAGAAACATTACCAGCCTTGGTGTAAATGTAGATGGAGGCTATGCTGAGTACTTAAGAGTACCGAAGGAATTTGTCGAGAATCATATGGTTGCTAAACTTACAGACAATATATCGTTCATAGAGGGAACATTCATTGAACCAGTGGCGGTATCATTAAATGCACTATCTCTAACTCAACCAAAGAATTCTGATACTGCTGTAATAATTGGTGATGGACCAAATGCAATGATCCACCTCCAATTGCTCAAGAAATTTTATGGCATTAAAAAGGTTCTCGTGATGGGAATGCTACCTCACAGGCTTAAACTTGCAAGAGATTTAGGTGCTACTGACGCAATTGACATATCGTCCGAACCTGATTATGCAACCCATTTAGGTCATGATTTTGATATAATTGATATAACAATAGGAAACGGCAAAGCTCTGGAACAAGCAATGACATTAGCGGATGCTGGTACAAGGATTGCTGTTTTTGGTGGTTCTATTAAGGATTCGCCTATCCCAATAACGATGAATGGTGTGCATTATAATCAGATCACGGTCACTGGGTCAACTGGAACAAGTGCTCCAAACTACTTTGAGGCAGTTAAAATAGTTAATACTGGAATTCTTGATCTGAAAACGTTGATTTCCAAAACATTCTCATTAGAAGATATTGTAGAAGCTTTTGGGTATTCTAAAGATATGAGGGGAATAAAAGGAGCCATCACTTTCTGAAAAGACATAACAGACGAACATACATTTAGTGGTAAATCTAATCTAAAACATTTAAATATTGTTCGACCAATAAACTTTCATTAAATATATGAAAATGATTCATCTATATCGTAATTTCCATTACAAGTTCACAGGATGAATTCATGTTAATTCCTATTCTTATTTCGAATTTGAAAGCTTTTTCAGAGAATTAGTATCTCATTTTCTATTGATATCTGCGATTGAAAGGATAACAATATCGGCAGTATTTCTATTATGCAGGAGATTACTTTAAAGATAATCTTTTCAATATTTATCCTTAAGTTTTCTTTTGTTTCCTTATGAAATTGAGGTGCAGCTGGAAGGCCAGATTCAAGTATTGTTTAAGACATTTTTACCCTAAGACATTGAGTCATGAATTAA
>JAKAYH010000017.1 GCA_021826835.1 Thermoplasmata archaeon
AGGGCTGTACCTGAGTTTTCGACATTCGCAGTTCTTCCATATTCAGGTCAGACAGGTAAGCTTGCGAGATATATTTGCAATGCCTATTCTCCAGACGGGAAGAGATTTCAGGGTGATCCGAGATTTGTCCTTGAAAGACTTTTAAAAAAGCTCTGGGACCAAGGGCAGGAATTTTTTGTTGGTCCGGAATTTGAATTCTTCCTTTTCAAAAGAGATTCGGGTGGAAATCCAACCAGTGAACCCAGTGACTTTGGCGGATACTTTGATAATACCCCCATGGATTTGTCCAGTGAGGTTAGGCAGGAGATTCTTACTGATATGCGAACTCTTGGATTCGAACCTGAAGCAGCCCATCATGAGGTTGCCTATGGTCAACAGGAAATTGATCTCAGATATGCTCCAGCACTTCTAATGGCAGACAGAATTTCCATACTAAAAAGCATAATTAAAAATGTGGCACAGAGCCATGGTCTATATGCATCTTTTATGCCCAAACCTCTCAATGGCGTGAATGGATCAGGGATGCATATACATCAGAGCATAATGCTGAAAGATCAAAAGAAGAATCTTTTCTACGAGGAAAAGGAAAAGTTTGGAATGAGCAAAATGATGCGAAATTATCTCTCCGGAATATTGCAGAATGTTTCACAGGGCTCTGCTGTTTTAGCATCATGGGTCAATTCTTATAAGAGATTAATACCAGGATATGAAGCCCCGGTTTATATTTCATGGGCAAACAAAAACAGAACTGCTCTGGTGAGAATACCTGCAGGGGAAGGGATGAGAAAAAGGATGGAACTTCGATGCCCTGATCCTGCGGGAAATCCGTATTTACAGTTTGCCACCATACTTGGCATGGGCCTTGACGGTATAAAAAAAGGATTGGAGCCTCCAGAGCCAGTTGAAAAAGATATATTCCATATGACAGCGGAAGAAAGGAAGAAGATTGGCGTTTATGCCATGCCGGAAAGCCTTGGCGAAGCACTGCATCATATGAGGGAGAGTAAGCTGATGAGGGAGATTCTTGGAGACCATGTATACGAGAATTTTCTTACTGTAAAGCAGAAAGAGTGGGACGCCTTCCGATCACATGTTATGGAATGGGAAGTCAAGAGATATCTCCCCATTCTGTGATGACATAATGCCAATGGAAAATAAAGACCCACAAATATTTTTCATCTACCTTTATCAGGATGATCCAAAAAAATCAACTATGAAAAAACTTGAAAGATTCAATTTGGCGAGGAGAATAGACCGGGGAAAGGCATCAAGATCTATGGTCCTCACTGTATCATCTTCTCAATATCTTATGAGTTCTGATCGAAATCTGATTCTTGAGAGAGGAATCACTGCAATTGAGGGTTCGTGGAAACAAAATGATCTTATGGCAGGAACAAAATTCAGATACGGTAGGATTCTCCCACCTCTTCTTGCCTCAAATCCTGTAAATTATGGGAAATGGAATCTACTTTCTTCTGTGGAAGCTGTAAGTGCTGCTCTTATTATTACCGGATTCAGGGAACTTGCCGAACAAATAATCTCTAAGTTTTCATGGGGGCATTCATTTATCTCACTCAATATGGAGATTCTGGAAGAATATGCTAAATGCAAATCAGAGGAAGATATAAGGAAAGTTATCGACTCTATTGCCTAATTTCCTCATTCTTTTCTGACCCATTTTCCATCGTTCAATTCCCAGGTTCCGTTTGTCCATTTTTCAAAGAATTTTCTAAAACCTTTTCGCATGTCTTCGGGTGTCCTGCTAAAGGTTTCACTTTCTCCCGGCATCAGATGGATCCCTTCCACATGATTATTTATTCTCTTTGATTCTGTCAAATATTGCTTGAGGTAGTAGAGTTCATCTGGGTCAAGTCTCATTTTTGCCATTTCAACTTGATTCATTAATGATTTTGTGTCCTTTTCATAATGAACCACAGAAGGATCGCCTTCCGCGTTCTCAATGAACATCCTTACCCCGAGACACTTCGTACATTTTCCACATGGAATAATTGTTCCCTTGATGCTTTTGCACGAATGGCATGATCTCTGAAGTTTATACAGATCAGGAAATTCATTTATGAGCGCTTTTTCAATGACGGAACCAAATACGGGATATACAATAGACCATAAACTTGAGTTTATTCCCTTTGATGACAAGAATTTGTTGAAGGCAACTGCAAAGTCCCACGTTTGATCATAAACGCCAAAGTAGTGTTCGATACCTTTGTATCTTTCCATTGCGGTAGGATCATCAAATTCATTTCCCATGATCATGTTTGATATACCGTGTTTGTAAACAAACGGCAGAGAAGCCAAAAGATATACGGGGAAAATGAAGAGCTGAATTGGATATGAATCGGCCTTATTTTCAATCTGTTTCTTATCCATTATTTCCATATTTCTCAGAGTTTTTTTGTAGTATCGGTCGGTGTTTGACCAAACTTTCATCACGTCAAGCCCAATGTTTTTAAAATAATAATATGAAGTTTTTGCAGGGAGCCAGTGCGCTCCGGATTCATTGTAAAAAAATGGCTTTATGTCATAATTCATCTGTCTCATTATACCCATGGATAGCAGGCTTTCTTTTCCACCAGATGAAGAGATCATTACACTCCCTTTGCCCTTTACTTCCTCCTGCTCATTCTCTTTGATATTTTCAGCAACAATGACTGTTTCACCTTCAGCGGTATGTGGATTTATCTCCTCTTCTGAGGGAAGATATTGACGTTTAAAGAATTCATATCTTCTCCTGCAGATTGAGTTGACGAATACCTCAATGTTATTGATCCTGATCATTTCCTTCAGGAAATCAATATCATTACGCGTTACCGGAAAATCAAGTATGAGTTCTCTGGTAAAAAAAGAGAAGTTTATTGCCGAACCGGCCATTGCAAGTCCCGATAGATTCTCATTGTTCGTGATTTTTTGGTTATATGAGAATATTTCTTCAAAAGAAAATGGGGTATTCCCATTCATCAATAATGTTCCCTTGGTTCCGTGATCCGTGATCTTATCTGGCCTTATGGTTATGCTGTCAAAGCACCTTACCCTATGAGAATATGACATACCTTTCCACTCCAAAAAACAAAATACTCAGTGCTCTATCAACGCAATTACATATTTAGTCATTAGTCAATCCACGAACTTTTTCATGTGCCTGATATTATTCGAGTTTTGGGGGGACTATGAGCTTGCAATCTTCAATGCTTATGCGTGTTCACGAAAATACGAAGAAAGGATATTTCTTCTAGTTCCCTCGGACATTTTCATAAATAAAATGCCATTAAGAATGTAACAAGTTAAGGTTAACCAGAGAATTTAAGTTGGTGTAAATTAACTGATTTTTCCTCTGCAACTGAAATAAGGATTCTAGAACTATCTACTTTTGACTTTTCATTAGAGTCAAATATTTCGCGTTTAAGAACCCCACTATTATAAACAGAGGGAAAGTTGAAACCATGATGATTAAGCCATCCTGTTCTCCGGGATTCTGATATCCTGCCATTGAAAGTGCATACCAAAAAATATATATCTCTAAGAGACCTATTATTAATGCAGCCGTCGTAAACAAAAGTATCAGTTTTTTATAAAGCAATGCTTTGATAGGGATCTGGGATCTGAAATCTCGTAAAATCACGTATATTATTCCACCAGATTCTATTAAAAGTAACAGAACCCAAAAAAAAAGTAGTAAAATTTTCACCCCCTAATTAAACCATACTTGTGTGCCACTTCCATATTCACTTATGAAAGCGTGAGATACCCCAGCAATACTGCCACTTAAAGCGATTCCTGCTACACCTGCATAAGCATATAATGGTACGTTGTACCAGAATGTATAAACGCCTCCTGCTGAATTCAAACCGTATAAACCAACGGATGAAGTTATAGAACCCCCTTCAGCATCCCATGGGTAATAGTAATTATTAACAAAATCTAGGTGAATATACGAATATCCAGTGCTTTCATAATAATTAGTCATTGTCGATGACTCATAAGTCATCCCAGCACCTATGATTAGTAAAGCGGCACCAATTGCCTGTCCCAAAAGCGGTATAGGTGAGAAGAGTGCAATTAAGCCAGCGGCTACGGTGCCATAACTAGCCACAGTAGTTAGGCTGTTCCAAGTATTAAAAAAAGACTGCGCTGATGAGCCATAATATTCTACATTGAAATTATCGGATTCTCCATATGTTACAGACCATCCTCCTAACCACCACGGGGCGGTATAGACATAATAATTTATATTAACCCAAACCCACGGGTCTATAAAGTTTCCGGTTGGTGTAGTTACGTTTACCTTCCATGCTTCGTATTGAGTTCCATTAAGTTTCACCGTATATAAAGTACTATGATAATAGAATGCACCCTGCGAAGTATCGATTGTGGAATTAATGTATTTAACTGGTTTCCCTAAATTAGTTACCATCTCCATATGTGGGACCGATAATTGGACATTTTCTTTTGACAAATAATTGCTTTGTTCTAAACTAGTAACTTATTTTCCGCACATTTGAAAACGAATAACCCAGCTTTAGCTTTCAGTTGGAAAAAATATTTTCCCTTGCCAATATCCATCATCTTCTGAAGCTAATTTTTGTTAATGGAGAGGTCTTTTTGGAATGCTCATCCACCTTTCAATAATTGAGGAGCAGGTGGAACTGTAGATTGCTGAATATTGATAGGAAACCTCACTAATTTTTAACACTTCCTCGCAATTTTCCCCATCTCTCTAAATAAGCAATGACTATAACAATAACGCCTACAATTTGCAGAAAAATTAGTTGATTTAGTTCACCGATGTAGTAAACTGTGAGTAAAAAATCAAATAAAGTGGTTAAAGACATGAAAGCAATTAAAAATAAGGCATATTTTTTGGCAATCTTTCCTCGTTTCAGTTCTGCATCCACTGGAGTTATTATTTCATTTACATGATTAATATAATTTAAGTATATTGACGCAACAAATGTGATAGGTGTTGCCACAATAAAGAGAAGGAAATAAACACTTATTTGTTGGGCTACAAAGGAATAGTTAAAACCGTTACCTAACAGAGACCTAAAAACGCTCGTAAGATGGATTAGAAGTTCTAAACCAGAAAATACAATAGCCATAGTAAAGAAAAAATATGACATTTTTTTAAGATTTTCAGCTGAAGATTTCATCATACCCGTTTCGCCCTAACTTGGCAGAATTTGTTGAGTTCCATAAACCTAATTATTATTTCCATATTTATTTAACCATTTAGTGGTAAATTTGCAAATCCGCTCATGGAGTAAGGGTACGTAACAATTTGACTTGTGCTTTTCCATCAACATTCGGAATATAGATCTCAATTATATTATTGCAAAATACAAATTCCGCAGATGATAAAAACCATGTTCAGTGTTCAAGACCATTGCAGAATAAGGATAGATAAGAAGGATATTCGCGTAAGGTATTTCCTCTTGCCATTCGAGAAGCTGGTTGAATCAATCTAGTATCTTTTCTTACATGAGGACGCGAGTTTCAAGAAATATCTCATAGAACTGAGTGAAGCATGCACAGTCATGGTGAACTACGTCGAGAGAAAGGAAAGAACCCGCAAACAGACTTGAATAAAGACTCTGGGCGGATGGCCACTCTTTCCTCCTTCTCTCAGCATGGATAGCCAGAGCTGTCTAAAAAGTTAACTCATTTCAGAGATACCAGTTTATGCTTGTCATAATTTATTAAAAAGTAGAAAAGTAAACATGTTGAAACAGTGCCAAACAGAATGAAAGGAATTAGTATGAATACCACATTTCCCAGATATATCTGAAGAATAGAAGATGATGGAAAAGGGATATAAATTTCATATAGAAATGTAAAAGCGAACAACAACACAACAAGAGAAGTTAATGATACTTTAAAATAGAATTGAACATATTTTTTCTGTTTGTTGTACATCCAATCAGAAAATGATAAGGAAAAACCAAATTTTGTTAATTTTTTCGAATAAAAATACCAAACAATACAAAGTGGCAACATAAAAAATGTTATGAGGATAAGATTAACATATCCCAATACCCTTTCAATAGGGTTATAGTTTGAAAAGTAAATCTCAGAATAATTTATAGCAATGAGTAACAGCCATAAAAGTCCAATTGTAATAATTGTTCTTTTGTACAGCAACAAATAATATTCTTTCGATTTTTCTTTCATTCAGATTACCCCAATAAACTGTTGTGTATTTTAATTGTTAATATAAGAGATTAGATGTTCCCCTGATATAATGTTATTATGCCCTCTACATTACTTCCATATGGATCGAATGGAGCATTAATTTGAGTACCAGTGTAACTAAACCAGCCGATACCAATAGTATAAGTAGTAAAACTTATTCCGTTTTGTCCTCCCATTTCGTCATACCAAGTAAAAATAGCACCACCTAAGAGAAATGCTGCGCCCACGAACCCTGCGGCCGGCCCTGAAAGTGCAGATTCAATTATTCCAGTGAACGCAAAGCCTGTCATAAATGTATCGAACATTTGCTGATTAAATCCAATTCCATTTGATAATAAATACGCCGTCATATCTATATACAGACTGGGACCAACGTTTGAATTAGTTTTTTGTGAACTGCTATTATTGAATGATGTGCTTAATATTTTATAATTTCCTGATGACGAGTATATCGGTATTAGTGTCATATTATTGGTTGAATTTATCATTATTGCCTGATGAAATAGTTTTCCGTTCATTGTTATGGTAACAGCCAATCCATGCACATTAGCACTACTTGAATTGTAAGAATCCCAAGTTATGTTCATTACTTCATTTGATACGTTTGATCCTGCCAGAAAAGGCGCATCATTTTTAATTTTTGTATTGTTGCTCATCGAATTAACTAAATTTAGATGGTGCTTTCCGGCAATATAACATAAAGAACCATTCCTACCATAGTTGTGAGGTGACAATCCATTGTTAATTTGATTATTGACTGGTTGCATTGCCACTCCTATAAACAATATCACGATTAGTATTGCTGTTACTCCCATTAAAACTCTATTAGTTTTCATTAAACCCGAATTCCCCCCCCCCCGATATAAATATTGCGTGACACATAATAACATAGAGAAATACGACCCACTGAGAAAGCTCGAAAAGTATGAGTTATGGTTACACTAAATCAAAGATGAGAAAATGTGTTCCAAATTCTGGTGGAACAGCAGATCAAATCGTAACATTAAAGCAATAAGAACAAGAATAAATCGAAGTGAGTATCTATTATACTTGAGATGATTTTAGAATCAGGTCAACTATTCCAGATAGATCTCCGAGAGGATCGAAAGCGTATATTCCTGTTTCATGGGATATATTTTTGAGTACTTCTGGTATTTCATTTTCCTTAATCCCTTCCCTGTTCAGTGAAATCCCTATGACTTTCCGATCTGAAAGCAGTTCCAGTACTCTGATATATTTCTCCAGTGGAGGAATTCTAATCCCATCAAAGCCGTCATAATCCAATCTTCCGGGTGCATGCTGGAGTATGATAGCGTCGGGTTTGGCTGCCCCAATGATCTCAAAACTTCCAGGGTAAGCAGGATGCAGTACGGAACCCTGACCTTCTATGAACATGAACTCCGGCTTTTCATCTTCCCATGCTTTGACCACTTCATATTCAATGCCACCAGCCACGAAATCATTTATCATGGAGTCGATGACTGCAGTATATTGAAATCCCTGCATCCATGCTGTCTGACCAGTGCCAATCATAATGGATTTTTTCCCCTTAGAATTCATTTCTCTGTTCAGGTAAACAGCAGTTGTTCTTTTTCCTATTGCACTATCCGTTCCGAGAACAGCAATTTTGAACGATTTTACATTGAATACCTTTCCTGTGAAAAATGGCTTGAAGTTCATGAACATCTTTCTTACATCCACGATTTCGGTTCCATGCTTATTAGCCAATTTAGAGAACTCAGGATCATCAGAAATAAATTCATGTAGACCGCTTACTACCTTCCATCCATATCCAATGGCTTTCCTAATGAACGGTCTGAAATTTTCAGGTAGAAAACCTCCATCTGTCGCAACTCCGACTATTGCTGTATTACATCCGAGGTCTTTGGCCTCTTCCATAGAGCTAACTATTCTTACCGACTTATTTGCCTTCGGAACTATACTGGAAATATCCTGACCAACCTTTGTTGAATCAAGTGCAGCAATAACGTTGAATCTTGTGGTATACCTGATTAATCCGTTTGCAGTTTTTCCATATGTTGTTCCAAGAAATCCTTCACAAAGAACTACCGCGTTGTCCAAAGGTCCCCTCTTCCGGTGAGAACAACGACGACATCGTGTTCCTGTGTTTTTCTTGATAAGATATGGCTTGCTGCGGCCATTGCGGAAGATGATGCTGGCATAACCTGAATGTATTCCAGCTTCTCAATAATTCTTGAAAACCTTAGCATATCTTCATCTGTTACAGCCTGAGCAATTCCGTGCGACTCTATTATGGCATTAAGGGCTTTCTGACCGTCTGTTGGCCTATATGAAACAAGGGGCTCATTCACATGGGTCTCAGTAATTACACTTGGTTCCAAGTTCTGGATTCTCCTAAGGCCTCTTCTCCATGAATAAACAACAGGATTTCCAAGAGAAGTGCTGGAAGCAATAAGTTTTGGAAGATTTGAGATCATTCCCTTCCTGTAAAGCTTCCTGAATCCAGAATATATACCTGATAGAGTGGTTCCATTTCCCACTGGAACCGCAAGATATGAAGGACAGTGCCCCAACTGATTGTAGATTTCATATGCAATATTCTCATACCCCATGATATCTACAGCTGAATTTGGAGAACCTGGACTGCAATCATACCAGTTTTCATCTCTTGTCTTATCTTTCATATAATCGAGAAGCTCTTCATACTTCAGATTTAATTCCATTACAGTAGCCCCATTCTCATATATTTCCTGGTTTCTTGTACCAGAATAATAAGAAGGTGTGGCTATAACGGATTTTACACCCTCAAGTGCAGCATAGTATGAAACCGAGGCTCCATAATTACCACATGTTGCCACGGCAACGGTATCAAATCCTTGTTCCTTGGCCCTCTTAATATGTAATCTCGATATCCTGTCCTTCTGAGTTCCGGTTATACTCGCTCCCTCAAATTTAAAAAAAACCTTTTTCAGTTCTAGATATTTCTCAATGTTTCTAGCCCTAAAAAAGGGAGTCATACCCGGAGGTTTTTCTTCTTCTAAAACCTGCTCCATTAATTCATTCACCAAGTCTTGCGACTAAATACCTAAGCAATCAATTGTACTTAAATATTTTTAATATCTTTTATACTTAATATTAATTGGCGGCTTTGTGAAACCCATAAGAAATAAAATTTCATATATTACTATAAATAAGAAAACATATTTAATATTATATATTCATATTCACATACTAAAGTATAAAAGCGCCTATGCTTACTGCTAAGGTTAAAATTCACTTAGATAAACTCCATTTTTTAAAAGGTCTGTGCCAAGGAATTGTTAAAGGGCTCAGCTTCTTTTAAAAAAAGGACACAATTTTTCCTTTAATTTTCGGGGTTTACGTTAAGATAAAATTAAAAAGTTATTGAAAATAATAATATAATTATAATTTATATGTTATAATATAATGTTCTCAAATCCTTCTCTTTCACTGATCTCCTTTACAAGGTTCAATACAGATGCTTTCGACCCCTTTTTATCAATTATAAAGCCTTTCATCGCAGGTGTTTTGATAATCACTTCCTGAAGCATATCCATTGTCAGTTCATTGTGTCGGTGCTTGGAAATAATATGTCCAACGTTTACATTGTTTTGAAGCACATAATTAGTTATCTTCGGTGTATAATGGCCACCTCCAATACCAATGTAATTTGGATAACTATTTTCTTCGGTTTCCATAACTGCAGTGGATAATGCGTGTAGAGCCTCTGGATCAGACCAGTCCCGTGAAGTCGTACCTATTTCTGCAAAAAAGGAGGGGATATCCGTTAGCGGACCATGATGAGTTGCTTCCAATGTAATCATAAACCTGTCTCCCTTGTATTTATCTTTGACAAGTCGCAAAGCAGAGGTCATCATTCCTGGAGATGACATAGAAAATGAACCTACTTTCCCACCAAGATCTGCAGTGCTGAAGTTTCCCATGGGATGTACTGTTAAGGAACTGATTTCCTTTACAGAGGAATGCTTTGAGAGAAATATGATATTGTCTATTTGGAATTTATCTTTGAAGATTCTTTCTGGATAATTTTCAAAAAGCAATGAGTTATCTAAAATGTCCAAAGCAATATCCCCATTCATAAGGATACCTTCCTTTTCCACCCATGTAAATTCATTTGTCATATATTCATAAATAGCTGAGCCTGCTGGGTCTGTCCTGCTTGCGATGAAAAGTTTTCTAATAGTTATGGGTTTTTGCATGTCCTGACTATGATTGGATCGTTTGATATACAATTTATTTTAATTTGCGCCCCACTTTGATTCTCTGGGGCTCTGTTTTGATAGATAGCGATTAGCCGTTGCGAATTTATGCTGTTCCAAAGCATTCTCATAGAAAAGCTTTTTAGAATACATTAAATCGATGTGAAATGGATCTAGATCTAAAGGCCATTGAATCAAAATGGCTGGATAAATGGAAAAATTCACCTCCACAAAATGTCAAGAGTGATAGAGCGTTTCTTATAGATACTCCTCCTCCCACAGTCTCCGGATTACCACATATAGGTCATGCATTCTCATACCCCGTGCAGGATATGATTGCCAGATACAGACGAATGAGAGGCGATTTTGTCTTTTATCCATGGGGATTTGATAATAATGGACTGGCCACTGAGAGATATGCAGAGAAGGAAAGAGGCTTTAAAGTATCAAATTTATCGAAGGATGAAGTTATAAGAATTTGCAATGAAGTATCAAACGAAACCATCAGCAAGATGCTTCAGGTGTATGAAAAATTTGGTCTGAGCGCCGACTTTATGAATTATCTCACTACTTATTCCGAAGATTCCTGGGTACTTTCACAAAGGATGTTTCTTGATCTTGCAAGATCTGGAAAAGCCTATAGATCGGAATCACTGACTATCAGATGTCCTGCATGTAAAACTGCGATTTCTCAAATTGAAATGAAAGATGAGAATCTTAAATCAGAGTATTTTTTTCTTGATTTCAAAGGAGTTGAAGGAGGATACTTAAGAATAGCAACTACAAGACCGGAGTTAATTGGTGCATGCGTTGCGGTGTGTGTAAACCCTTCAGATGAAAGATTTGCAGGTATGGTTGGAAAAGAATTTATTGTTCCAATATACGGCCATACTGTGAAATTAATCACTGACGAATCAGTTCTACCAGAAAAGGGAACCGGGGCCGAAATGGTATGTACCTTTGGGGACCAGAATGATTATGAAATCTGGAAGAAAAATAATTTGGAAAGCAGGATAATTATAAATGAAAATGGGCGTGTTAACGACGGAAAGTTGTTTGCAAACAAGAGTATTCAGGAGGCTCGTTCTATCATTGTTCAATATCTGGAAAAGGAACATTTGATTATGGACAGGAAGAAGATTGAACATTCCGTGAATACTCATGAGAGATGCGGAACACCCCTTGAACTTGGTATAAGCAAGCAGTGGTTTATTGCGTGCATGAATCTTAAGGAAGAATTACTAGCACAAGGGGAGAAGATAAAATGGCACCCTGAATTCATGAAAGTAAGATATGATAATTGGGTTAGAGGCCTCAAATGGGATTGGTGCATATCAAGGCAGAGACCGTATGGAATCCCAATTCCTGTTTTTTATTGCACCTCGTGTGATGAAATGTTTTTCCCCTCTGACAAAGACTTACCGGTGAACCCTTCCCAAAAAGCACCAAATTGTCCCAAATGCGGGTCTTCAAAAGTTACTGCAGATGGTGATGTTATGGATACTTGGGCAACTTCATCTCTTACCCCTTCATTGTACCTGGAGAAGGCAGGGTTAGGTTCGAAATACAACGTTATGACTGCCAGATTCCAGGGGCATGATATCATTTCTACATGGGCTTTTACCACAATACTTAGATCGTATCTTCACTGGAACCGTATTCCATGGGAACACATTTTCATTTCAGGAAACGTTCTGGATGCTCAGGGTGCTAAAATGAGCAAAAGCAAGGGCAATACCTCTTATCCAGAGGAAATAATCGACCAATATGGTGCAGATTCCATGAGATTCTGGGCTTCTGCATATTCAATGGGTGAAGATGCCAAGCTTAGAGAACAGGAACTTACGAGGGGTCGAAGAACTGTTATTAAAATGTTTAATGCGACAAAGCTGGTTTCCTCTTTTACCAATGATGAAACCTCAAAGAAACTCCCCACAATGAAACATAATATGTGGATTGTACAAAAGATGAATCAGACCATAGTGAAGGTCAGCACACTTATGGATGAGTTTGAGCTGGCAAAGGCCAGACTTGAACTTGACAAATTCTTCTGGGAGATATTTTGCGATGATTATCTGGAAATATGCAAGGCAGTTTTTAGTTCCTCAGATTTTGACATAGAACAACGAGCTGAAACCACAGGTGTGTCTAGAATGGTAATGGAAAATATTCTTATGATGTATGCTCCATTTATGCCGTTTATAACTGAGGAATGTTATGAGATTATAGGATCAAAGGAAAGCATTCATAATAAGACATGGCCAATTGGTATAAATTTGCAATATGAAGGGGTTTTTGAGCAATCAATAGAGATAATCCACATGATAAGAGCACTAAAGAGCAATCTGAAAACAAGTGGTCTTACCCTAAGATCTGCCAGAGTTGGAAGTTCTATTCCAGTTCAAAAGGATGAGTTACAGATTATTAAGGCTGTTTCAAGACTTAATGCCATAGAGACAAAACATGAAGAAAAATTAACTGTTGAGGCAATAGAGAGCACTTCAGATAAAGAGAAATCATGATTTATGAATTTGAATAAGCATATTATTGATATGATTATTCTGAGAAGAGGCTTTATACAAGCTTTTTTGGCCATGATATGGTGTCTATAGGCATGCATTTGACCCCGTCTACAATAGCTTAAATATAAATACTCGATTAAGGGGCAGGAAAACTACAAGGAGAATCTAAGATTATTCTGTGTTTTAACCAAAAAGAGTGTTTAAATGACAAAATTCGATGCGTTCGATCTAAGAAGCGAACTTCTGGACGCACTCAGTGAAATGAATTTCATAGAGCCTACAGAGGTTCAGGAAAAGGCAATACCCCTCGCCCTTGAAGGCAGGGATTTGATTGTCAGATCCAAGACAGGTACGGGGAAAACTGGAGCGTTTTTAATACCAATATTACAAAATGCAACCAGTGAAAAGGGAATACAATCAATTATAGTTGTTCCAACAAGAGAACTTGCCATGCAGGTTTTAAAGGTGGCTGAACAGATGTCCAGGCATCTCAATACGAAACCCGTTGTTGTTTATGGTGGTGCGAGTATAGAGAATCAGATAAGAAACCTGAGAAAGGGTACATCAATGGTAATTGGTACCCCCGGCAGACTTATAGATTTAATGGAAAGAGGAGAGATCAATCTTTCAAAGATCAGATATCTTGTTCTGGACGAAGCGGATATTATGCTTGATCTGGGATTTATTGAAGATATTGAATTCATAATCTCCAAGGCTCCGGAAAAGAAGCAATCAATGCTATTTTCTGCAACTGTTCCGGAAAGGATAGTTGGCCTTACAAAGAGATTTATGAAAAAGCCTGAATTCCTTAAAATAGGACAGGAAAAGGAAGTTACAGTTGACACCATTTTCCATATGTATACATTTTCAAATGGAGCTTCAAAGGTACCAGCACTTCTTGCTTACCTGAAGGAATATCAGCCTGGAAAATCCATAATATTTTCAGAAACAAAGAGAGGGACAGACGCCCTTTATAATATGCTTGTTTCACAGGGATATGAAGCTGTAGTTATACATGGCGATCTGACACAGGCCCAGAGAGAGAAATCACTGATGGAATTCAGGAAAGGTGCTCAATTTCTTGTGGCAACAAATGTTGCAGCAAGAGGACTTGACATTGATGATGTCTCAGATATAATCAATTTTGATGCGCCATCTGAACCTGAGATCTATGTACACAGAGTGGGAAGATCAGCCAGAATGGGTAAGAGTGGAACAGCTTTAACAATAATTGACAGCGAAGAATTCGGGTCAATAAAGGATATCGAGAAAAAGCTCAGGATAAGAATGAGCAGAATAGAGCTGGATCAGGAGCCTTTTATTGATATGAAATTAAGCTTCTCCTATAACCGGAATGGAAGGAACAGCGGCGGAAGGTCTCAGGGATTTCGTGGAAGCAGATCCGGAGGCGGCAGAAGTGGCCCCCCAAGACAGGGAGACGGTCGATTCAGATATCCAAGAAATGGAAGGCCGAGCAGAAACCGTGATTTTTAAAAATAAACCAACATATTTTGAATTCATGATAGGATAGGGTTATACGAATATTGCATTTTGATAGAATGCCATAAAAAGGCGTCATCCATGTGCAGAGGATCATTCTATATGAAAAGAATTGCGGACTCAAGGATTTGTTTTTTATGCAATAAATCTAAGTAGTTTCTCTTAACTGACAATCGGTAGATATCTCATATAGTAGTTAAATTGTGTCAATAGATATCTGATTCTGAAATATAGAACGGTTAAAAACTCCATGTGCATTTAGAGCCTGAGTATATAAACCACTGATTCGAAAGTGAACATTTATTAGTATTCGTCTTTTTCAGGGCTGATTCAACAGTGTATTCAACAGCAAATGAAATCGGAAGAGAGAGAGGAAAGATATAGGGCAATCAAATTCCTTGCAATCATTGCAATTACAGCAATGATGGCTATTCCCATCATTCAGCATATTCAGAATGAATATGCATCCACACCGGTGGAATCATATTCATATTACA
>JAKAYH010000408.1 GCA_021826835.1 Thermoplasmata archaeon
CATGTGGCCCTCAAGCATAGTGCAATTATCATCTACAAGAAGTGGTACACTGGTGGCATTCATACCATTGCTGGTTGAGGAGAAAATAGTCCCCAGTGAGTATTCCCTGATAAAATCTGTGATTTTTTTCTTGTCCTTCACAGTGTATGCATCTGGTGAGTAAAATCCATTTGAATTGGATGAATCCATAAACAACCATCTTAGGAATGGAATGTGAGAATAATATTATTAGTAAATCTTCAAATTTATTATCTTAACAAGAAATAATTTAATCACAGAATTGATTCCAGTGATAGGATATTCCAAATTGACACTAAATTTTTGAAAAATTCTACTTAAATTTAATGAAATTCATATTAAATCTATTTCGAAATTAAATAACTTCCTTATTTTATATTTTTATTTAAAACAACCTTATTCAAAATTAATTTTTTGTCTGAAGCATTCTGAAAATTTAGCCTGAATGCGAAAAATCCAATAACGAACGCGAAGAACTTGTTTTTGATAGAACAATTCCGTGAAATAAATATACTTAAAACAAAGGAAAACTGGTTGCTGTAAATGCAGTCCTTGAATGAGTTTCTTTCCCAATCATCGTATTTCATCATTCACGCGTCATTAAAATATTTGGATCATTTTTAATAATTTGCCTAATTAAGATTGAGAATTTGTAGACACGAATTATGCCCTCGATCCCATAAATAGATAGAATCTAAAAGCACAACGGGTAACCGAAATAGCAACCAAATATAAGATATGTGAGAAACCAGAAATACACAACTAAAGGCTCTCATGCAATTTCGATTTTTAAGCACCCTTAAACCATTAAAAAAGGTAATTGCTTACAAATATTTTATTTAAAAAAAAGAGGGAAAAGCAGATGAATATGAATTGTACATTTATTATGATAGCATATTCCCGATAGCAAGTAATTCATCGAAAAGGCTGTCTGAAATCTCCATAATTTTTTTCTGTTTTACTTTGGTATAATTTTTGATGCCCCTTTCAATTGCTTTCATAAATTCCGGCCTAAGAGAGTTATCTTTTTTATGTTTGTATAAATGCAAGCAAAGGTTCCCCACCCCAACCTCTTTAAATTCAGATAATATTTCCCTTTGAACTCTTCTTTTCATTTCTTTATCTTTATTTTCATAAAATTCTTGTATAAATTTTTTATTATCAATGAATTCAAAAATATCCATAGACGATTGGTTGAGCAAATCCAAATTAATAGTGTTAAGAGACAATTCTTCAGAAGTCTCAGACTTAACTGCAGCAATGATAGACATTTGTTCAGCTGGAACTAGAGTTTCCATACTCTCAAGAATTCTCTTATACAAAGAATTTTCATCACCTTTAGGTAAAGGAATTACACCCATTGAATCTTTCGAAGAGTACAGTCGCATAATGTAAGCTGCAGAATGATTGTCTTTAAGCTTTCCTTTCGCATCCATATGATTCTCAAAATATGAATTAAGAGCGTTATCAAACATTTGTTTAAATTTTTCAAAATCAATTTTAGAAGATATTACCCCGACACGTGTGGAATTCCCAGTTCCAACATAAATTTTCTTAAGTTCGCCATAATTTTGATCTTTCAACTCTAATTTAGTAACTTCCGACTTAAAATCGGTGGAGTCTAAAGTACTCATTAAAGGAAATTGTGATGGAGAAGTGATAATATATGCTTTTACAAGATTGTATTTCAATAAGGATGGAATAGATTTTTGAAGTATTCGTGCGTTAAAAAATGTCTTAATTTGTGCATCAAGTTTTGAATAGTATTTATCCCATGATTTTTTCTTAATTAGATTTGACATATCCCTTACACGTCCTTCAAGCATAATCTTGATACTCGAATGGACTGTGTTTTTCATTAGCTTAGTTTTAAACTCTAAAAGAAACTCATAAGGGTAATCTTGTCGAACTGTTCGCATATTATTTATAGCATCCATTAGAGTTGCTTTTGTTTCATCAAAGTTCGCATCATCGAATAGTTGTGCCTTCAAATACAATATCTTCGTTGCAAGTTCATTCCTGGAAGTCCGTTTATAGATTTGAATTAATTCCGTTCCAGTTGGAGCTACTTCAAAAATAAAAACTGACAGTGCTGCTAAATTGAGTGATACAAGGTCAACTTCGAATGAAAAATGAATTCTGTTTAATAAAAAATAACCTAGTTTTTCTAATGTCTCGGCATCCAATGTTTGAAAATTTGGTGGGAGAAGTGTTACGAATTCAGAAAAATCAACTTGTTGAAGTGAGATATTTTGATCTGATAAGAAAGAATGATAATCTTGAATGATTTGCTTTGCTTTTTTATAGTTTTCAAAAAGAATCTTTAAGTTGAAAAAATCAATCCAATCATGCTTATTCAATATCTTATTAATTGAAATTGAGTCGAGTTCATTTGAAAGATCCGATCTATTAGCTATAAATTCAGAAAGTTTTTCAGATCCGCTTACTTCTATTACCTTAGCAAGGCTCAATTTACCATGATTACTCGAAAGAATGCTTGATCGAAATAAATACAGTAATTCCTTTGAAACTTTACTTTTCATTGAAGCAAGGTTATAAAGCTCATCTTCAAGATGGGCGATATCGTGAGGAATATAGTTTATGATTTCATCCTCAGTTGGAGCGTTAATATAAAACAATGAAGATATTTCATTAATCTGTTCAATAAAAACTTCTATGACAGATTCGAGATCACTGATGGCTCTTTGTACACCGTATAAAGAATAGTCCTCATTTAAATTCTTCAACTTGAGCTCAAGAACCTTGGCAAGTGTTGTTTTCTCTTTAATTCGTTTACCGATTATTAGGTTGTGATTAACCAAAATTTTGCTAAGATTGACGAATTCAGTATCTTCCATTTTATCCCAGAATTGTCTTAAATTCGTCTGATAAAAACCAGATTCACAGATAATTACTCCAATTACGTTCGCCCCTTTTTTTGTGGCATCGCCTATTTTTTTAGAGATTTGGCTTAGCCATTTATCCTCGTTATCAGTTGTTATAGAGTTACGGTTAATAAGACGCTCCAATGTCTCATCTAGTGGAAAATTATATCTTGAAATGGCATATCTAACTTGAGCTAGGAATATTGTTTTTCTTTGAAGATAATCAAAGGTTACCACGCCTTTTTTAAGGAGTGGGATAAATTCTTTTGTAGTGTAAACGAAATTGCCAATCGCGAATTTCAGATATTTGCTTCTTTCATTGGTTTTTACAATAGATTTGTCAATATCTAATTCCTGAGTAAGTTTGTAAGATC